>PFVA01000179.1:2237-20194 GCA_002790365.1 Ignavibacteriales bacterium CG_4_9_14_3_um_filter_30_11 | reverse complement strand
GCCAGGGGTTAACCCCGCTATATAAAATGTTTTTATAAAACATTTTATGAGCGGCCTTCGGCAAAAAATTCATTTCTAATGAATTTTTTGGGATTAAAATAGATTACCTGCATAATTCCGTATTTAATAGTTTAAAGATTTTTTAAATGCAGAAAGAAATGTTTTTACATTTTTTTCGTCAGAAGTATAGCCCATTAATCCAATTCTCCATATCTTTCCGGCTAAAGCACCAAGCCCGGCTCCAATTTCAATATTATGTTCATTTAATAAATTACTTCTGACTTTGGCTTCATCTAATCCTTTTGGTATAGTTACGGTTACAAGTTCAGGTAATCTTTCATCTTCTTTTACAAAAATTTCTAATCCTAACTCTTCAACACCTTTGCAAAGGAGCTCGCTGTTTTGCTGATGTCTTTTCCAAGCATTTTCAAGACATTCTTCTTTCAATAAAAGCAGAGCTTCGTGAAGTCCGTAAAGAGAATTTATCGGGGCAGTATGATGATAAGTTCTTTTAGAGCTTTGTCCCCAATAACCAAGTACAAGATTTATATCCATAAACCAGCTTTGAACGAGTGTCTTTCTGTTTTTAATTTTATCAATAGCTTTTTGATTAAATGTAACCGGCGAAAGTCCTGGAGGACAGGAAATGCATTTTTGTGTACCCGAATATGATGCATCAATCTGCCAATCATCAATTTTTAATTCAATTCCACCAAGTGAAGTAACTGTATCTGCTATAACAAGACAGTTGTGTTGATGCGAAATTTGTGTTAAAGTTTTAATATCAGATTTAGCTCCTGTTGAGGTTTCAGCGTGTACAAATGCAACTAGTTTTGTTTCATTGTTTTGTGTTAAAGTTTCATCTAATTTATTTGGGTCAACAGCTTTTGCCCAATCTTGTTCTATTACAATTGGAATTCCTCCGCAGCGTTCAACTATCTGTTTCATCCTTCCGCCGAATACACCATTAATGCAAACTACAACTTTATCGCCCGGCTCTACTAAGTTTATCAAACACAATTCCATTCCTGCAGAACCGGGGCCTGAGACAGGAAAAGTAACTTCATTTTTTGTTTGAAATGCATATTGAAGCAGTTCTTTAATCTCATCCATTAGTTCAACAAAACGAGGGTCTAAATGTCCGATGGTTGGGCGGGAGATTGCTTCTAAAACTTTTGGATTTACATTTGAAGGACCGGGTCCCATTAATAATCTTTTTGGCGGATCAAAAGGAGGCATTCTAAATTACTCTTAATTAAGTTTTATCTTTTAAGAAATTTTCTTGGATCAAAATTTGTTTTAATTTTTCTTCTGCATTTGCATTTAATTCTTGAAGCGGTGAACGGGGAAGTCCGCCGTAAAAACCAAGTAAGTCCATAGCTTTTTTTAATCCGGCTACACCAAATGTTGCTGTTACAGCTTTGTTCACAGAAAGTAATTTATTCTGCCACAAACGAGATTCATCAAATTTATCAGCTTTATATAAATCATAAACTTTTACACATTCATTTGGTAAAATATTTGCACAAGCTAATATCCCGCCACTAGCACCAAGGCACAACCCGGCATATAAAATTGAAGCAGTTCCGGCAATAACATTAAATTCACTGCTTACTGAATTTAATATCTCACCAAGGTAAGCAATATCTGTTGAACTGCTTTTAATTCCAATTATATTTTTGTGTTTGGATAATTCTTCAACTGTTCTAGGTTCAATAGTTACATTGGTGAATTTTGGTACATTATAAATTAGCAAGGGAATTTTTATTTTATCAGCAACTGTAATAAAATATTCCAACAGTGCTTCATGATTCATACTTCCTTTAAAAAAGGAGGGAGTAAGTATTAAAGCTACATCAGTCCCAACATTTGCAGCATCGTTTGTTAGAGAAATAGTCTCTAATATTGAGTCTGAACCTGTACCGGAAATAATTATCTTATTTTTACCCGCTTGTTTTTTTGCTTCATTAATAAGCAACAATTTTTCCTCACGAGTTAAAAAACAACTTTCACCATTTGAACCTAAGACAACATAGCCACTCAAATTTGTTGAATTAAGTTTATTAATATTATTGGCAAAATGTTTTATGGATACTTTGTCATTTCCAAAAGGAGTTGTAAGGGGTGGGAAAATCCCATTCAGCGTTAATTTCTTCATTTTATCCTTATTTAGAAAAAATATTTTTCATTACAAACATTACATTAGCGGGTCTTTCTGCCAATCTTCTCATATACCAAGGATACCAAGATTTACCGTAGCTAATAAGTATTCTTACTTTATTCCCATCTTTTACAAGTTGTTTTTGTGCATTTATTTTTATACCATAAAGCATGTGAAATTCTAAATTATTTATTGGATAATTTAATAAGTCTGCTTCTTTTTTAATTGCTTTAACTAATTTTAAATCGTGCGTTCCAAATACCATTCTGTTACCATTTTTATTAGATTCTATTAACATTTTTCTTGATAGGTCAAGGAAATTTTCATCAACTCTAAATTTATCTTTTAAAGCAATATCGTGAGGTTCATTGTAAGCACCTTTAACCAATCTTACATTTGGGGTTACTTCCAGAAGATCATTTAAATCCTGATGAGAACTGAATAAATATGATTGAAGGCAAATGCCTGTATTCTTCCTCTTTGCTTTTATTTTTTTATAAAAATTTATTGTTTTTCTAGTATACCGACTTCCTTCCATATCAATCCAGACGATGTTATTAAGCTTCTCTGCTCGTTCACAAATTTTATCAAAATTTTCAAATGTTTTTTCTTCAGAAAGATTAAAACCAAGCTGTGTTAATTTTATAGAGATTTCTATATCTAATTTTTCATCTGCAATTTTATCGATAATTGATAGATAATGATTTGTCACATCATCGGCTTCAGAGAGATCTTTTAATTCCTCCCCAAGGTGAGTAAGTACTGTTGGAATTCCCATTGAAACAAATTCTTTACTGGCTGTAATTGCATCTGCAAGTTCTTCGCCAGGCATAAATTTCTTTAATGCTTTTTGAACGAACTTCATTTTAGGAACTTTATTCTGCAAATTTTTATTTTCAGAACACCATAAAAGTGTGTGCCGTAATATATCCATAATAATTCTCTCCGGAATTCTACTTATAATTTGAACATCAAATTTAATAACAATATTTTAATTTATCTTTAATTACTTATTAAATAATTAATAACTGATGTTACGCAAAGCTGAAAGATGACACCTTTTTATTAAGAAAATAAAGTCTCTATTTCGTTAAAGAGTTATCATTTTATTTGAATTCAATTCAGGAAACAAAGGTGTCATCTTTTTACTGTTCACTTTTTGTGTAAGATAAGTTAATAATTAACCAACTTACCTAATTTCATATCTATTGCTTTTTTATAAACCAAAGATGCAACTACTAAGTCTTGGATAGCAATTCCGACTGATTTAAATACAGTTATCTCTTTATTATTTTCTCTGCCTTTTTTTACCCCTGAAGCTATTTCACCAAGCTCTGCATAAATATTATCTTTTGAAAAGGTAGCTTTATTGATGGGTTGTATAATGTCACCTGCTTCTTTCAGACAGGCAGATATGGAATCAACTACAACTTTGGACTTTAAGATTGTTTCTTCAGGCACTTCGCACATATCCGGTTTATAAGAGCCTATAGAATTTATATGCGTACCATCTTTAATATTTTTATTCCTAAATACAGGTTTATTTGATGAAGTTGCTGTGCAAATTATATCACATTCTTCTAAATGATTTCTATTCTCTTCGGCAAATAAATCAAAAGAATATTTGTCTTTATTTTCATTTACAAATTTAATTGCATCATCTATTGCTAAACCATACACATAAATTTTATCAAAATCTCTTACACACGAAATTGCTTCTAACTGTTTTACTGCCTGAACTCCGGTTCCAATTATTGCTGCAATTTTAGATTCTCTTTTTGCAAGCAGATCAGTTGCAAGTCCTGATGCAGCTCCGGTTCTCATTGATGTTATGTATTCTCCATCCATTACCGAAAGGGCAGAACCAGTATTTGAATCTATCAAAACAATCAATGCTTGTATTTTAGGAAGATTAAATCTCGGATTATTCTTAAATACTGAAACAATTTTTAACGAAGCAAAATCAGAATCTTTTTCATAAGCAGGCATAAACAACGCTTCATCATTTTCATTAGAAAGATTAAGTGAAATCCTTTGTGGGTCTTCAGCTTTACCTTGGCTAAAATTAATAAATGCAGATCTTACAGCATTTATTGAATCTTGCATTGTAAGAATTGATTCTATTTCCTTTGATGAGAGAAAAAGAATTTCTTTATTCGACATTTTTTTTCAGAAGATTATTTTAAGAGAAATCCGTCTTTCAAATTATCATTCGGGTCTATAATAAATTGATTTTTGCCTGTTATAAAAGCTGTACCTTCAACCTCAGGAATAACAGCATCATATTTACCAAATTGTGTTGTAGAAATAACAGAAACTGTAAATGTTGTGCCTATTATACTTTCAATAATTATTTTTTGACCAATCTTTATTTCATTCCTTTTATGATGTAGAGCCATTCTGGCACTAACTCCAGTACCTGTTGGACTTCTATCTACTTCACCATCAGCGAATATGCAGACATTTCTGCTGTGAGATTTTTTATTTAATGGCGGACTAATAAATATTGTTCCATATAAAAAGTTTAAGTCTTTTTCAAAAGGGTGTGTGATTTTATCTTTTTTCATTACTGCAATTTTAATTTTCATTCCAAAATCGATAAGATCTTTTAATTTATCCGGTGTACAATTAAGTCCAACAGATGATGCATCTACAAAAGCATAAAAAGCTCCTCCAAAAGCAATATCATATTTTACTTTTCCTACTCCTTTTACTTCAACTTGCCTGTCTAATGAATAAACAAAAGAAGGAACATTTTGGAAAGACACACTTTCAACTGTTCCTTTTTTTACTTTGGCAAAGGCTGTAATTAAACCGGCAGGGGAATCTATTTTAATTTTTGTTATTGGTTCAATTGAATGAATAAAACCTGTTTCCAACATAACTTTTGTAACAGCAATAATACCATGACCGCACATTGTACTATAACCTTCGTTATGGGTAAAGATCACACCAAAATCAGCTTCTTTTGAAAATGGAGGAGTTACTATGCAACCATACATATCACCATGCCCGCGCGGTTCCCACATTAATGCTTTACGGATATGATCAAAATTTTCTTTTATATATCTGCGTCTTTCAAGAACAGAGTTACCTTTAAGTTCAGGTAAGCCTCCAATAATTACCCTTAATGGTTCACCTTCTGTGTGAGCATCAACAGTAAAAATATTTTCACAAGATTTATTAGGATTCCAATTATAAATATTTTTTAATCTGTCCGAGAAAGATTTATTCATAATAACTATTTGCTACAATATGCTTCTACATCTTTTATAGTTTTTGGAATTGGTTTACCCAAAATTCTGTATCCATTATTAGTAACAAGAATATCATCTTCAATTCTAACGCCACCAAATTGTCTATACTTATTCACTTTTTCAAAATTTATAAATCTGGAATTAATTTTTTCTTTGCGCCATTTATCAATTAAAGCAGGAATAAAATAAATTCCCGGTTCAACTGTTAACACAAATCCGGATTTTAGTTCTCTTGCAAGTCTTAAATAAGCCAGGCCAAATTGTTCACTTCTTATATCATCTTTGCTGTAGCCGACAAATTGTTCTCCTAAGTTTTCCATATCGTGAACATCCAGTCCCATCATATGTCCTAATCCATGTGGGAAGAACATTGCATGAGCACCATTAGCAACAGCATCACTAACATTTCCTTTAACTAAACCAAGGTCTTTAAGTCCTTGAGTAATTATTTTAGCAGCTTTTAAATGTACAGTTTTATATTTAACACCCGGTTTTATGGCTTTAATAGAAGATACCTGAGCGTCTAATACAATTTCATAAATATCTTTTTGCATATTTGAAAATTTTCCATTAACCGGAATTGTTCTGGTAATATCACTTGCATATCCATTACTAACTTCAGCGCCGGAATCCATTACAAAAATATCTCCACTTTTCATTTTATTTGTGTGATAATGGTTATGAAGAGTTTCGCCGTGAACTGAAAGGATTGTAGGGAAAGAAAGTCTGCCGCCAGCAGACAAAACGATTCCTTCTACAAATCCGGCAATTTCTCTTTCGTACATTCCGGGTTTAACTATTTTCATTGCAGTAGTATACATTTCATAACTTACATTAATAGCTTTTTCAATATCAGCTACTTCTTCTTTTGATTTTATTGATCGTTGAGAAATAACAGTAGTTGTAAGTTCGTGCGAAGCATAATTATTTATTGCACTTGGATTTATTTCCAATAGTTTTGAAAGGCTAATTTTATTTTCTGATCTGTATTGTGGTAGATAGTGAATCATTCTATTGCCGGCAATAGCTTTTTTAATTACCGGAATTAATTTATTTATAGGTGCAGAATTTTTGAGTCCTGCTCTTTTTGCTAATTGGCAGGTAGATTTTTGTGGACCGGTCCAAACTATATCATCTACTGATAAATCATTTGCAAAAATTATTTCTTTGTTTTCATCAATATCAATAACAGCAGTAAAATCCGGATGATTAATACCAAAATAATAAAGAAAGGTACTATCTTGTCTGAATGGATAAATATTATCTTTATAATTCATAGGTGCATCAGAATTACCGAGGAATAATAGCACACCGGATTTTATCTTTTTTCTAAGTTGTTCTCTTCTTTTAACATATATATTGGTTGGATACATATTCTACCTTAATATTTTTTTAAAAATTACATTAATCTAAAGTTCAATATAAATTATTTTTCAATTATTGGATAATAATACAAATGTGGCTTTATTCTAAATTTTTTTTCACTGATTGTATAATATCCTGTTCCATAAACATCCCAGCAGATACTTTCTCCTTGAGGCTCTAGCATATATGGTAAAGTATGCGGCTCTCTTTTAAAAACATCTTTCAGCAATTCATTTTTTCCTTTAATCCATAAAAATACTTTTGTATAATTTTTAATAATTACCATTTCACCGTTACCGGAAATGTCTCCTCCTACAATTTTAGATACATTTAATTTCCCTAAAAATGTTGGTATTAATATTTTTTTTGTGAGTTGAGGAAATTCAAGTAAATATACATGTGCTTTATTTTCTTCTTTAGAAATTATGTAAATATCTTTTTTAATTGGATCAACCATTATAGTTTCTGCATCTCTCACTCCATCGGGAAATTGAAATGTAATTTTATCAATTTTCTTAATTATTCGATTCTTGTTTTTATCTTTTCCTAATATTAATGGCTCTGTAAAACGGTATATGTATTTATTTAGATTTTTAACATTATTGTCGCCGATATCCGCTACATAAATATAGCTTCTTCCTTTTGGGCCCGGAGCAACAGCAATATCTTCCCAATCACGATTTTTAATTCCTCCTAATTCAAAAGTTTCAACTAATTCAGCATTATCATTTATAGCGTAGATATAGTTTATATTACCGGAGTCATTATGGATCCAAAATATATTTTTGTTTATTTGACTTGCTGCAATCCCGGATATTTCATTTAAACTATTGTTTGAGATTAGTCCTTTATCTACTCTGTCACCAACTGTTAAAGTTTGTGAGTAAACAGAAAAGTTTAGTATGATTATTAAAATTATAAATAGAGAGGTTTTAAAAAATATCTTATTCATAAATTGAGAAATATAAATTTGTTTTAATATGATTATAATTTACATTTTTTGTTAATACTTTGCTAAATAATTATATTTACCGCTTATTTCTATCCGTCTTCGTCCTGTCTTGGCTGGACTACGCCGGATTAAAAAAGGAGAGATGCCAGAGTGGTTGAATGGGGCGGTCTCGAAAACCGTTGGACTAATTTTTTAGTTCCGAGGGTTCGAATCCCTCTCTCTCCGCGCTGAGCATTTCTATCCGTCTTCGTCCCGCCCTTGGCTGGACTATGCCGGATTAAAAAAGGAGAGGTGCAAGAGTGGTTGAATTGGCTACCCTGGAAAGGTAGTGTACTCGTAAGGGTACCGTGGGTTCGAATCCCACCCTCTCCGCGATACTATGCTCAGCTAAAGCAGAGCTTCGTATCGCAGGCGAAAAGTTGACATATAATTAAGTTTAATTTAATAATGTGGTTTGTTTATATTTTTTAATTAGCACAATTAAAAAATTCATCTATATTGATTCAACAAACAACATCAAGAGAAGACTTAATGAACTTAGAGATGGTCTTGTTAAATCAACTAAACCTTATATTCTCTTCAAATTATCTGAATATGTTGCTGTTGAAACTGAACAAAAACAAGAGAGCTAGAAAAGTATTTTAAAACAGATTCTGGAAAAGCAGTATTGAATAAGAGAATTTTATAAGATGAAATTTGCTAAATCCGAACGCAGTCTGGCACACGCTCTCAAACAAAATTTTAGTAGTTAAAATATCTCTATTAGAATATATTTTAACATAAACTACATTTATCTAAATTATTTGAATACAACATTTTATAGTTGCTTTTATGCTATTTTTTATTAAATTTGAATTGTTAGCAATTTGACTATATGAATTTTAGAGGCGGAGGGTCTACTTTTCAACCTTTTTAAGATAAAAGTAGGAAAGAGACTATGAACATATTTTTTACAATTCTCGGAATTTTAATCCTTCTTTTCTTGATTAACTTAGTCATGTATAAGTTGTTCAAGTTAACGGGAATAGTACGCTTATTAGTTATTACAGGATTAATTTTATTAATTCTCGGTGTTTATTCCATACCTTATCTTGTTTTAAGTTGGAGTACTGTCTTAATTATATTTGCATTAATTCTTCTTGCAAGTTTTATAATTTTTTTACTAAGCAGATCTATTACCCAAGGAGTTGTTAAATTCTTTGTTGTATTAAGTGTTATACTATTATTATTTAGTATTTTTTTAGTAACATATAACACATTTACAACAGACAAAGAAAATAAATCTCTAGCCATTAAAGAAACAACTAAAGATAATTTCTTTAATTCTAAAGAAACTTATGGCTTTAATCCGGGTAAATCTATGAATGAATTAGACAGTTTATCTGCAAATTCAAATAAATATTATACCTTTGTTGTCAATAAAGATATTTCTCCAGGGGATTTAGAATCAATTCATAGAAAAGATAGGGTAAGAAGTTAATTAGATATTAATAATAATTTAATAACTCATCTTTCAGCTTTGCGTAACATCAGTTATTAATATAAAAGTCTGAAGTTCTCCTTCAGACTTTTTTTTTGGTATTTTTAAAACCTATTTAATCCATTTATATAAATGAAAGAATATCAATTACATTTAAGACAAACAATAAATTTAGCATATCCTGTTATAATAGGGCAATTAGGTTTTATATTAATGGGTGTTGTTGATAGTGTTATGGTGGGTGAATTAGGAGCATCACCTTTAGCAGCTGCATCAGTTGCAAATAGTTTAATCATGTTTGTTTTTGTGGCAGGTATTGGAGTATCATTTGCTATAACGCCTTTAGTTGCAATTGCTGTAGGTGCAAAAAAGTTTGATGACTGTGGAGTGATTTTCAGGCAGGCGCTGCTTGTTGATATGATTTTGGGAATAATATTATTTATAGTTGCTTTCATAGGAGCAAATCTTATACAATATTTTGATCAGCCAATAGAAGTAGTAGAATTAGCTACTTCATATGGAGAATTATTAGCATTTTCTATTCTACCGGCTATGCTATTCCAAACATATAAACAATTTATTGAAGGTCTCTCAATTATGAGGCCTGCTATGGTTATAGTTTTAATAGCCAACTTAATAAATGGTTTTGTAAACTGGATTTTAATCTTTGGTAATTTTGGTTTTCCTGCATTGGGATTGGACGGAGCAGGTTGGGCTACATTAGCATCAAGAATATTTATGGGTGTTGGTTTAACTTGGTATGTAATGGAGCAAAAGAAATTTAAACAATTTGATGTTTCATTTCATTTCAGATCAATAAATTTAAAAATGATAAAAAAAATTCTAGGTCTTGGTTTACCAAGTGCTGTTCAATATATATTTGAAGTTGGTGCATTTTTCTTTGCTGTTATTATGGTTGGTTGGCTGGGAACAAAACAATTAGCTGCTCATCAAATTGCTATTAATCTTGCGTCTATTTCATTTATGACTGCATTAGGTGTTTCTGCAGCAGGTAGTATTAGAGTAGCAAATGGAGTGGGCAAACAAAATATTTCTGAAGCAAGAAAAGCCGGATTTTCTGCTATTGTAATGGGTGGTGGTATAATGGCTTGTTTCGGTTTGGTATTTATTACTTTAAGAAATTTTTTACCAACCCTTTATATTGATGATATAAATGTTATTACAATTGCTTCTTCCTTATTAGTTATTGCTGCTATATTTCAAATTGCTGATGGAGTTCAGGCTGTTGGAATTGGTGTTTTGCGTGGGCTTACAGATGTTAAATGGCCAACATTAATTACTTTTATTGCTTATTGGGTTTTAGGACTTCCTTCTGCATATGTATTAGGATTTATTTTTAAATATGATGTACAGGGAGTTTGGGTTGGTTTGCTTATTGGTTTACTTTCTTCTGCAATAATGTTAAGTACAAGGTTTAATAAAAAAAGTAAGCATATAATTAAAATTTAAAAAGAATACAAATTAAAGTGCTCTCTAGCTTACTATTTCACCTCTGATTTTATCCAATCAATAATAGTCTTTAAAGCAGTGTGTGAAAAAGTTTCTGTAATTTTGCTGTATTCCATAGGTAATCCTGTAACTGCTGTTTGAAATAAATGATTAAGCTCCGAAAGTTCAATAATTTGATAATTTTTATTACCTCCTTTTTTAAGAGCATTTTCAATTTCTCTTAAATTTTCCTTAGATGGAACTTGCAAATCTTTACTGCCATTAATTGCAAGTACAGGACATTTAACTTTCTCTAATGTAGGCCTTGGATCATATTTTAGAAAATACCTAAACCAAGGTGAAAGTAAATTTATTTCTTTTGCCGTAAAAGTTTCTTTTGAACCTAATTTCTTTTGCTCTTTTTCAGATAAACCATCATAAAAATCATTGAACATTTTATCTAATTTTTCTTTTAAATCTACATCATCAGTAGATGAATTTATCTCATTAAAAACTTTAATATTAAAATCTTTTCCTAGCTTTATATTTTCTTCAGTCTCACCATTAGCTCTTGAAATTAATTCTGATTGTAAAGTTATAATTTCAGAGCCAGGTAATCCTGTACCAGCCAGAAGAACAATATATGCGACAGAATTATTTTTTGTTGCAACAATTGGAGCTATTAATCCACCTTCACTGTGCCCAATTAATCCAATTTTATTTACATCTATTTCTTTTCTGGTTTTTAAGTATTCTACAGCAGCCATAGCATCAACTGCAAAATCTAAAGATGTTGCTTTAGGAAAGTCACCTTCCGATTTCCCGGTTCCTCTATCATCATATCTTAAAACAGCAACTCCATTTCTTGTCAGGTAATCAGCAATTATCCAAAATGGTTTGTGCCCTAAAAGTTCTTCATCTCTGTTTTGTGGACCTGAACCTGTTATTAAAATTGCAGTTCTAAAAGGGCCATTCCCTTTGGGCAGTGTTAAAGTGCCGGCAAATTTTATATTGTCTTTGTTGTTTCTGAAAGTAACATCTTCAACAAGATATGGATAGGGAGGTTTGGGTTCTTGAGGCCTCTTAAGAACAATTTTCTTTTCTGTTTTTGTTAATGTAAGTGGAATTGTATTTGAACCTTGTATCCATTTTCCAGTTATCTGAGTATTATCATCATTAAATTCACCTACGAACATTGCTTTAGCAATATTAACTTTAAATGTTGCATTTTTACCTTCAATAATAATTTCATCAACGGGAATATCTTTTGCACCTTGATCCGGGCTGTCCATTGTAGCTTTGAATTTACCTTTTTCTCTTGTAATATTAAATACTACTCTTAATTCAGTTGCTCCTAAATTTAATTTACCACTCCAAGTTCCCCTTAAAAAATTTCTTTGTGCATTAGTAATAGTTGAAAAAATTAAAACCAAAATTAAAAGGGTACAGAAATATTTAAATTTACTTGAGTACATTTTTTATCTATTATATTACTTTGTCTTAAAACTAATTTATAACTCTTTTTTATAAAATTAAAAAATGATAAACAGAAGGTTAAATATCATTTTAAATACAAATCAAAATATTCTGTTACTTTTTTATAAAGATGATATGTATCAACACCTCTTACTCCGTGTTCATGGCCTACATACGGATAATAATCCAAAGCTATACCAAGATGAGCAGCTTTTTCTGCAAACATTAGAGTGTTCTGCCAAACAACAGTTGGATCAATAGTGCCGTGAACTAAAAGTAAATGTCCTTTTAAATCTTTTACATAATTCAATAATGAAGAATTTTTATATCCATCAGAATTGGTCTGTGGAGTATCCATATACCTTTCAGTGTACATCACTTCGTAATAACTCCAATCTATTACAGCACCACCGCAAGCACCGACTTTAAAAAGATCCGGAGTCCTTGTCATAAGTGATGTTGTCATAAATCCACCATAACTCCATCCAAAGACACCCATTCTATTTGAATCAACATATGAAAGTGTTTTAAGATAGTTAACACCGGTTACTTGATCTTCAATTTCTTTTGTCCCTAATTGCCTAAAAGTTTCCTGTTCAAATTTTATTCCTCTGTTTGCAGAACCCCTATTATCTAGAGTAAATACGATATAACCGTTTGAAGCCATGTAATTATCCCACAACCTAGCTCCTCCCAGCCAACGATTTGTAATAAGTTGAACACCTGGTCCTCCATATACATAAACCATAACCGGATATTTTTTTGTTGAATCGAAATTGGTTGGCAAGATCATTCTGCAATAAAGTTCATAATTGTCCTTACTTTTAATTGAAAAGAATTTTGTCTTACCTAATTTATATTCACTTAATGGATTTTCTGCATTGTAAACATTTTTAATAATTTTCCCATCTTCATCAACAATATTAATTTGTAATGGGGTTGTTAGATTAGAATATGAATCTAAGAAATATTCAGTATCACTGTTTTTATCTACATTGTGAGTCCCAGGGGATTTAGTAATATTTGTCAACTCACCTGTTTCAATATCAACGGAATAAAAATTTCTATCAAGCGGACTTTCTTTTGTAGCAGTAATAAAAAAATCATTTCCATCTTCTTCAAATCCTTCAAAATCTATAACTTCCCATTTTCCTTTTGTAATCTGTCTTAATAGATCTCCGTTAGTGTTATATAAGTATAAATGGTCCCAGCCGTCTCTTTCTGAAAACCACAAAAATAGTTCCGGATTATTTTTAACAAATATTGGTCCGTGAGTTGGGTGAACATATTTATCATTCTTTTCTTCAAATAAAGTTTTTACAGGCTTTCCTGTGGAAGCATCAAATTTAATTTCTTGCAGATGATTTTGGTCTCTGTTCAAAATTCCTACATAAATATATTTTTCATTTGGTCCCCAAGTTACTCCGGTTAAATAATGATCTTTTGGCTCTCCGGTATTTAGCCATAGTGTGTTTTTAGTATTTGTGTTATAAATTCCAATAGTTACTTCTTCACTTGTCATCCCGGCCATTGGATATTTTATTGGAGTAAATTTCGCCGGATGCTGTGATATATCTACAATAGGATAATCTGTTACCATAGTTTCATCTTTTCTGTAGTATGCTAAATAATTTCCTTTTGGTGACCAGAATGTACCTTTGTTAATCCCAAATTCTACTCTGTGTACAGTTTGACCGTTTACAATTCCTTTATTCTCATCTTTTGTAATTTGAAAATTTACTTTGTCTTTTGTTATATAAAGGTTATTCTCAATAGTGTAGGCAACATCATTATTAACTGATAAATCTAAATTTTCACCTTTATCTTTTATTGTATTTAATCTTTCAATTTTTTTAGTACTAATATTATAAGTTAAAAGGTTATTTTTTTGCCAAAATCTTAATGTATTTTCATCCTGCCAGTTAAATCTTGGGAATCTGTTCAATTTGTCATAACCTTCAGAATCTAGAGAAACATTTATATTATCTAAAGTTAAAATTGTGTCTTTACTAGTACTTTTAAGTCCTTCTTGGATAAGCACACTGTTTTTATCATCAGAATTAACATAAGTGAAATAATCCGTGTTTTCTCTCCAACTTAATTGGGATAGATTTTTAGGCATTAATGAAAAGCCTTTAAGAGTAACTTGTTTTAAAGTTAAATCTTTATTCTGTGGAAATACGCTAACAAATAATAAAATAATTATTACTGAAATAGTTCTAAATGATTTCATCAATCCTCCAAAAAATATTGATTATAAAATTAGACTTTACTAGACGCACATGCAAAATCAGAATATATTATTTACTGATGTTACGCAAAGCTGAAAGGTGACATCTTTTTATTAACCCAGATTTTCCATTGGAAGATCTGCCCTTTTGGGCCGACAATTTGTAAGTAAATAAAGATCATATACTTAGTTATATAAAAATCTCGGAATTCGTTATTTGAGCAATATGTTTTTCTTACAAATTGTCGGGGTTAAGAAAACAAAGTCTCTATTTCGTTAAAGAGTTATCATTTTATTTGAATTCAATTCAGGAAACAAAGATGTCATCTTTTCACTGTTCACTTTTTGCGTAAAATGAGTTATTTAGTTAAAAATACAGTAAAATTATATAAAATTTAGGATATAAATATTTTTCATATAATTTTAATTGAACTTTATTAAAAAATAATAATTCGGAATAAGAAATGAAAAAAACAGCAATCTTATTTTTTATATTTAGTGTTGTCTCTTGTAATCTCTTTGCACAAACAACAGATAGAAAGAATATCGATGTAAAACCATTCTTTACACCACTTGAAAAATTTGATCCTTTAAGAGATGCAGGAAAAGATATTGAGATGGCAATTAAAGAAGCACAAAGAACAAATAGAAGAATTATATTGGATATTGGAGGCGAGTGGTGTATTTGGTGTCATAGAATAGACACTATGTTTTTAAAAAATCCTGAAGTTGGAAAATACCTACACGATAATTTTGTAGTTGTAAAACTTAATGTAAGTAAAGAAAATAAAAACGAGAAAGTATTAGCTAATTACCCCGAGGTTCCAGGCTATCCTCATATTTTTGTATTAGAAAAAGACGGAAAGTTATTGATCTCTCAAAATACTGGAGATTTTGAAAAGGGAAAAGGGCACGACCCGAATATTGTATTGGCTTTTTTGAAAAAGTGGTCAATAGGACATTAGATTGTTTGCAATAATTCTTGAATTTCAAAAGTTTTCTCTTCTGAATTATTAATACTAAAATTATATTTAGACAAATCTTTATATAATTCTTCTTTTGAATTGTAATTTTTTAGATAAAATATTTTTACATTATTTCTGTTTTTTGTTAGCCAATTAAGTGCAATTTTCATTTTTTCCAAATCTTCTTCTGTAGGTAAATATTTTAGATTAATCGTTGATTCATAATAATCAACCAGAGCTTCATCAAATTTACCTTTATCCATAAAATAATTTTTAATATAAATTTTCCCATTTAAAAGAAGCAAATAATCATTTTTGATATCCCCTTTTATTTCAAATAGTACATTTGCTTTATTAACCGGTTCTGAAAGCAATGAAGATTTATGAGTTTGAGAAAGAATTAAATCTATCAATTCTTTAACTTCTGAAGCTTTTTCAAATTTTAATTGTGAAGAATAAAATTTCATCTTGTTAAGTAGTCTGTCTAAAGCATGATTGTTTTTTCCATAAAGGAAATCATATACTTTTTCTAATTCTTCTTCATAAATTACTTTGTCTTTATTTACGCAAGGGATTGTGCATCTTTCAATCTCAGCTAGAAAACAAGATTTATATTTTAAGAATTCTTGATTTGTGCACTCTCTCAATTGAAATGTTTTATCAATAATTTCCAAAATAATTTTTGCTTTGTCTCTGGAAATAAATAAACCAAAATAATCGTTGCCATCAAAATCAAATTGATTTGTTAATTCTATGTTAGGAAACTTATGGGATCTGTTAATTCTTAAAAAATATTTATTTCCGTATTGTTTAAGTTGTTTGTTGTGTTTTGGATTAATAATCTTAATAAGTTCTGCTTCTGTAAGCAGAGCAGTCAATTCAGTATTTGTAATTTCAATTTTAACTCTTTTAGCCTGCTTTGTAATCTTTTTTGATTTTCTTTGTCTGTTTTGTACAAAATAAGATTTTACTCTTTTCTTTAATGATTTAGCCTTACCTACATAAATTATTTCATTCTTAGAATTCAAGAAGTAATAAATTCCTGGTGAATCTGGGATAGAAAAAACATCTTCTTTTAGTTTTTTCTTTTTAGGTGTAAACACTGTCTGCTGATATGTTGAATATTGAATGTCTAATAATTCTTGAAGAGTAGTTATTCCTTTTTCCTTTTGTAATTTCTTTATCATTTTTATCAATATTTTTGCTGTAACTTCAGCGTCTGATAAAGCTCTATGAGCATTTGAATTTTTTACTTTCAAATGTTTGCAAACGGATTTTAATGATTTACTACTTAATTCCGGGAAAATTTTTCTGGCAAGTTTTACTGTACAAAGTTCAGATACTTTTGGAAGTACATTTTCAGTTAATATAAATTCTTTTTTTAAAAAACTTTTATCAAAAGGTAAATTGTGAGCAACTATTACTTTTTCATTTATAAATTCTGAAATATCATTTGCTATATCTTCAAAAAAAGGTGCATCTTCAACATCCTCATTTGTAATTCCTGTAATCATTGTAATATTTGCCGGTATAAGTCTACCGGGATTTATCATAGAGTGGTATTTTTTAGATAATTTTAAATTTTTTATAAGAACAATTCCAATTTCTATTATACAATTATTATATGCGGAGAGTCCGGTAGTTTCTGTATCAACTACACAAAACTGAACATCTTTAATTGGTAGATCGGCTCGTCTAGTCGACGGAGTCTGACTGATTTGAGATAAATTAGACATTAACAAATTTATTATTATTAAAAACCATTTCAAAAAAGCTGACAGCTAAAAGCTAATCCTTTCAATTATCTGCATTATTAAATATATTTAATTTCTAATTAAGGGATAATATGAACACAATTAATATACTTTTTATAGGTGATATAGTTGGTAAACCCGGCTTAGATTTGGTACAGACATGGCTTCCTTCACTAATTCAAAAATATAAAGCTGATTTTGTAATAGCTAATGGAGAAAATGCCTCAGGCGGTAAAGGTTGTACTGAAAAAGAAGGTAAATTATTGTTTGATTTAGGTGTGCATGTAATTACCGGTGGGAATCATACATGGGATAAAAGACAATCTCAAGATTATTTAAAAGAAGAACCTCGCTCACTCCGTCCTTTAAACTATCCAAAAGGCACATATGGAAACGGATACTATTTGGCAGATACTAAAAAGGGAAAAGTTTGTGTAATAAATCTTCAGGGCAGAACTTTTATGGCTTCAATTGATTGTCCATTTAGAGCTTCTGATTGGATTTTGAATAAGATTAAAAATGATACTAAAATAATTTTCATTGATTTTCATGCCGAAGCAACAGCAGAAAAAATTGCAATGGCTTATTACCTTGATGGTAAAATCTCTGCATTGGTAGGAACACATACTCACACGCAGACAGCTGATGAAAGAATTTTCCCAAATGGGATGGGCTATATTACTGATGTTGGAATGACAGGTCCTTATGAATCTATTATAGGTATGAAAATAGTTCCGGCAATAAATAGATTTTTATATCAAACACCTCAAAAATATGAAGCAGCAGAAAATGACAGTCATTTATGCGGAATGTTATTTAAGATTGATATTGAAACAGGCAAAACTTTAGAATTAGAAAGGATTGTGTT
>PFVA01000179.1:0-2212 GCA_002790365.1 Ignavibacteriales bacterium CG_4_9_14_3_um_filter_30_11 | reverse complement strand
ACCATTGACTAATAACTAATAACCATTGACTAATGACTAATATTCCTCTTCCTAGAATTGATCTGGATTCTGAACTGCAAAAACTATTATTACCATATTCTAGATTTATTAAAGGAAAAATTTGGAAAGATAGACTTGGCAGACATAAAATTGGTTGCATAGATATTGAAGATATAAAGTCTTTAAAAAAAATAGCCGGAAATGAAAAGCCGACTCTCTCAATTCAAGATCCTCCTTATAATTTTGTAGCGTTTAAAGAAACTGACACTAAAAGATTTATTAATTGGTGCAAAAAATGGGTAGATAATATTTATTCAATAATAGCTGATGATTCTGCATTTTATGTTTGGCTTGGTGCAGACCAAAAAAATGGATTTTCTCCTTTACCTGAATTTATGGCTATGATGAAACAAGGGGAATTTAAATCTAAAAGTTTTATAACATTAAGGAATCAAAGAGGTTACGGGACACAAAAAAATTGGATGTCTATAAGACAAGAATTATTATTATACGAAAAAGGGAAACCCAACTTTAATATTAATGCTGAATACACTGATATTCCAAAAATATTAAAAGGATATTATAAGACTGTAAAAGGTAAAGAAACAGAAAATTTAGAGAGAAGCAACTCAGGAAATATTAGAGCAGGAAATGTATGGATTGATATACAACAAGTCTTTTACAGAATGGAAGAAAATGTAAACGGTTGTTTTGCACAAAAACCGCTTAAAGCAATTGAAAGAATTATAAATGCAGGAAGCAAGAAAAATGATGTGGTTATTGATTTCTTCTCTCATTCCGGCACTACATTAATTGCTTGTGAAAAATTAGACAGAAGATGTTTTACAACTGATATTGATCCGATTTTTTGCGAAATTACTTTGAGGAGATTAGAAAATTTTAGAAAGACAGGTAAAACAGGTTGGCAAAATTCAAATCCTTTTGCTGAAGAAATTGAAAATGATAAAAAAATAAAATCATATTTATCTAAAGTGTATGATTTACAAAATTTATAATATTGTCATTCAGGTTAAACAAAGTTAAGTATCTGAATCCAATAAACCAATTGGATTCCCGTTTTCACAGGAATGACAAATAAGGTGAGTCCGCCCGCCTTGCAAGCAAAACGAGGCAGGAAGGATGTGGCAAACTGTTAAATATTGATTGAGATTCTTCATTCAACCTTCAAACGACGGTTACATTCAGAATGACTGATGGAAATTAATTATGCAAATAATAGACGGTAAAAAAACAGCTTCAGATATTAGAGAAGAATTAAAAAAAGAAATATCTGATTTATTTCAAAGAGGGGGAAAAGTACCCGGACTTGTTGCAATTCTTGTTGGTGAAAATCCAGCTTCACAAATTTATGTAAAGAGTAAAGGTAAAGCTTGTGAAGAAATTGGAATGCTACATAAAACTGAAATCTTACCAAATGATATTTCAGAAGAAAAATTACTTCAGGTTATCGACCATTATAATAATGATGATAAATACCATGGGATACTTGTTCAATTACCTTTACCTAAACACATAAACGAAGATAAAATAATTGAAGCCATTAAACCTGAAAAAGATGTTGATGGATTTCATCCAATAAATGTGGGAAGATTGGTCATTGGAAAAGATGCTCTAAGGTCTTGTACGCCTGGCGGAATTCAAGAGTTATTAAAGAGATATAAAATTGAAACAAAAGGTAAGCATGTTGTTATTGTTGGCAGAAGTAATATTGTAGGAAAACCGATTGCAAATATTATGGTTCAGAAAGAGGAGTTTGCAAATTCTATTGTAACAGTATGTCATTCTGCTGCAAAAGATCTTTCATATTATACAAAACAAGCTGACATATTAATTGCAGCCATCGGTAAACCTGAATTTATAACAGGAGAAATGGTAAATGATAATGTTGTAATAATTGATGTTGGAATTAATAGAGTAGAAGATAAAACTAATAAAAAAGGTTATAGAGTTGTTGGCGATGTAAAATTTGATGAAGTTTCAAAAAAATGTTCTTATATTACACCAGTTCCTGGTGGAGTTGGACCTATGACAATAGCGATGTTATTAAAAAATACTTATAAAGCTTTCAAAAATTTGGTGGATAAAAATGAGTTATATCGATATAAAAAAAATTAACACAGAAGAATTGTTAGAAAAAACTTTAAGGGAATTTTATTGTAAAGGTGACACATGCAAAGGTTGGGAAACAAAT
>PFVA01000009.1 GCA_002790365.1 Ignavibacteriales bacterium CG_4_9_14_3_um_filter_30_11 | reverse complement strand
CGGGTGTAAGAAGTCCATTAGACGGATAAGTTTAATGTTTATTAGGTGGAAGTAGTTTTCCGACTAATAAACCTATACATTTAAAATGAAACGGCGTTTAATATATATGAATAAACAAGTTATGGAGATTATGCTTAAAATTAATCAGAGTGCTAGCAAGAAAGTTAAATCTTTCTAACACGCCGGATAAGATGCAGCATAATCCGCTCAATTAATAGTTATACCACTAAACGAAGTGAAAGTAAAATGAAAGAATATTGTAAAAACCACCAAGGAATTATTGCCGTAAACATTTGCCACTGTTGCGGTAATTACTTTTGTGAAAATTGTTTAGTGGAGGGTGCAATTTATTATTACTGCACAAATGAAACGTGTCAAAAAGAGCTACAAAAAGAATCGGCTGATTTTGCACAATTAGAACAAAGAAAAAAGAAGGATAAATTGCTTTATGAATTGAAAGAGTCAAATTTTCCTTTCATTACAGTAAGTTTTATAATTGCTGCCCTTTCTTGCTTTCTTCTCGGTGATTTTGACAATAATATATTTACAATTCTGTTTTTAATTCTTATGCGCACGTTTGTCTTGTGGGGAATTCCTTTTATTCTAAGTGCATTTTTATTTTGGGTAGTTACTATCAAAGAATTACGTTCCAAACTTTATTATTTCGCTTATTTTATAACTTGGACCGCTTTCATATTATTGTATTATTTAGGGTCTTATAGTTCATTTAGCAAAGGAGAAAATATGGAATCTCAAACCAATACTTTATCTACATTAATTATGTGGGTTATCATTTCTGTTATTCCTGCTATAATAGTTTTACTTTCAAAAAAGTATTATAAAATAAGAGCGAGGATAGGATGGGCTTTAATAATTCTTATTTTTCCCCTTCTTGGTTACATTGTTTACTTAATTGTTACTCATTTAATTTTAAAAGATAAATTAACTGAAAAGAATCAATAATCTTTTTTCAAAAAACTATAACCAACAAAATTGGCTATGAATGAAATAGAAAAACTTGACCAATTAATAGATATGTTAGGAGCAAGTATTTCTGACGTTGAATCCTGTAAAGAAGACATAAAACATTTAGATGAAGATTTCTTACAAAGATATCCTGATTATAGCAATCCAAATTTATCATCTGATTGGAAAAAGATGTTGGATAACATTAAATCAGATTATCTTTATTTCCGCCGTCGTAATTACGTCAAAACCGTTTTTTCTTCAATAGAGGGAATTTTATTTGCTATGAAAAGAATTTTATTAATTCATAGCGATAAATTATCTGATGAAGAAATTATAAATTTACAAGAATATAAATTAGTGGGTCCGCCTGAGCATAAACTGAAAAAAAAGATACATTTTTTAAAAACTGATGAAAATGTAAAATTTGTAATTAGGACATATGAGAAAGCAAAAACAACTGGATTTACAACAAATCTTAAAGAAGATGATTGGGAAAAGTTTAGACTAAGTATTGAAATACGAAATCGAATTACACACCCAAAGCATAGTTCAGATTTGCTCATTTCTGAAGATGAAATTGAAACTGTTATGCAAGCCCACGATTGGTTTTTTAAAGTATTTAATGATTTGCAAAAGAATGAAATCAATTTATTTGGGTAAATTAAAAAAGAGCGGTGGTATAACCTCTTTAATAAGTAAAAAGTCAAGAGGATAATATAATTCGTCGACAAAATATTTGTTAAAATAATAATTGTTCTTTGAACTACTGTTTAACCAACTCTAAACAACAGCTTCTGCCAATAATATCTAAGAGGTAGCCGGACAGGCAACCAAACCTCTTTCGGGACTTACAAACACTTAAGTGTTTGTTGTTCCATATTTACGGAACCATTCCAGATATTTTATAGGCATACGCGTAGTTTCCCAATCCAGCGCAACGATTATGCGTTGAGGCTAATCAGTTATGCGTACGGGCTTACTACGCGTGGCCATTGTAGTGATTTCTTATGTTCTAATTCTTTGCCTTTGAACTTGTTGTTAAAGTCAGTTTTATTTTTTAATACGTGATAAACAATTTCAGCTATTTCCTTAGCAATAATGGTTTTGGCAATCTGTTTATTTTTCTTTCTTATTAAACTGTTGTTGTAATTTTTGATAACTGGATAATAGTGTACAGCGTGAACAGCAGCATCTGAGAAAGCAACCTTGAGATATTTATTTCCGTCTTTAGAGGATCGCTGTTTTGATTTACCTCCGGAGTTACGGGCGGATGGGACAAGACGGCAATATGAGAAGAAGTTCTTTACATCCGGGAAACGATTGATGTCATCAACTTCAAGCAGGATGGTAAATGCATTCATCTTTCCAATGCCTGGAATCCAGAGCAGACGCTGTATATCATCATTTGGAATAAGATAAGGATAAAGCTGCTTCTCAAGATCAAGCATTTGTTCATTAAGCAGGGCTTCAACTTCTGTTAGTTGTTCGTACTGGAACAAAGGAATACCGGAAAGTTGTGTTGGAGAATCAAAATTATATTTAGCAAGCAGAAGCTGCATAGAGTTAGTAACTGAAGTATGCCTCTGAACTATTTTAAGTCTTGCACGAAGTGCATCACGGAGCAGACGCTTTTCGTTAGAGATTTTATGAGCAACAGGAATAAAGTTCATACGAAGAAGCTGGGCAAGTGTATGAGAGTCTACTTTATCTGTTTTAACTTTTGCATATGCAATGGCTTTAACATACTTGGCGTGAGCAAGGACCAGAGGAATGTTCATTGAAGTAAGAAGATCATTTAACCAATACCAGGTCATGGTAGACTCGACAGTAGTAGTGTGTTGACCTGGAATAGATTTGAAATATTGAACAAAGTTGTGAGCTACGTTTTTCAGGTTTTCCTGTTTAACGATAGCTCCTGAAGAATCAACAGTGGTTAAGTAAGAAGTAAATTTATGTAGGTCGATACCTGTGTAATACATTTGATACCTCCAAAGTTAAAGTTTTCAATGAAGGACAAATTTA
>PFVA01000024.1 GCA_002790365.1 Ignavibacteriales bacterium CG_4_9_14_3_um_filter_30_11 | reverse complement strand
GTCCAAAATCTCTTTTAAAGTAGGCTATCATAAAAACAAACACTAACATTAAAATTGGATAAAATCTATATGGAATTGTTTGAATAAATACATCATAAGCATTTTCATTTGATGCAATAACATTTAGTCCATCGTGAATTAATCCAACTTCAAAACCAATCCACGAACTAATAATAAATATACTTGCAACAGGTGCTGCAGTAGCATCAACTATAAAAGATAACTTTTCTCTTGAAATTCTTAATTTGTCAGTAATTGGTCTCATTAAATTACCAACGATTAGGGTATTAGCATAGTCATCAAAGAAGATTGCTATACCCATTAACCAAGTTGAAAGTAATCCCGATTTTCTTGTTTTGGCAAATTTAGTAATTAAGTCAGATATTCCTTTAGTTCCCCCGGATTTTGAGATCAGGCCAACCACTCCTCCAAACAACAAAGTAAAAACAATTATCTGGATATGAGAAACATCAGTGAGTGCATTAATAATATAAGTATCAATAACTTTGAGTAATCCGATTAAAGGATTATAATCATTTATAAAAATTGCGCCGGAAAATATCCCGATTAATAAAGCAATAATTACTTGTCTGAAAATAAGTGCAAGCAATATTGCCAATAACGGGGGTACAAGACTAAGCCAGCCCGGAATAATTCTAATTTCAGATTTAATTTTGCCTAATTCTTTAGTTGATACTGTTAAATTTCCAGTAAGATTTGTAGAAATAGTTGTATCTATTTTATTATTATTAACAGTAAGATAATATTCTTGTTTTTTAACTGAGTTATTAAGTATTACATTTAGGTGATTAATAGAATTCGGAATGTTATTTAACTTAACTGAAAATTTTATACTCTGTAATCCAAATGATGGGGTTGAAATATTCTGAGCTTTAAGAATTGTAAAACTTAATAAAATCAGAAAAAGTGTAGAAGTTATTTTTTTCAAGTTATATTATAGAATAAATGATTTGCAAATAAATAATTAGTAATAGCATTATTAAAATTATTGAGACAATATAAAATCAATTAAAAATAAATCAAAATTAATTATTATATTTTATTAAATTTAATATAAGGTTTATGGCTAAAAATTTACTAACTACATTTTTTATCTTATGTATTTTATTTACAGGTTGTTCCAAAAAACCTGGGAGTAAGAAACTGCCGCTTACTAAAAAAATTTTAGAGAATACAATATTAAGAGCACTTGAAGGCAATAAAACTGCTAATGATTCCCTTTCAAATCTAATTAATTATGCATTGCCTATGGAACCAAATTATACTGAGTTATCAATAGATAGTTCTTTAGTTAAAGATGCAAGAGTGATTTTTACTGTTTTAATGACTTTTGAGAATCCAATTTATAACAGATTTGCTATTTATAATCCAAATATGGAATTAGAATTAATTGACAAATCATTAAATGGGCAAATTTACAAGGAAAAGCTTTTCCTTAATGGAACACATTATATTAAGTTAACTGAAGATTTTTTAAGCAAAGATATCTTTAACCTTACAAGAATTTCTTTATATAAAGTTGATAGTACTTTTGTTAATTTGGTCTTTCGAACATTTTCTAAATTGATTGATAAAGGACGAATTTACACTCAGGATATTACCGAAATTACAAATGATGAAATAAAAACAAAATTAAATAGTACAGTTAGAACTTCTATTCAAAATAAAAACGATAGCTTTACTTATTCTTCTTTAACAAAAAGATATACCTCTTCTAAAAATTTATTCTCTAATTATATTTCTGATTTAATTGAAAAAGCTAGGGTTAAAATTACTTTACCCATTATAACAGACAGACAATCTGCCCTCGCTACTGTTGGTATTACTGAAGATCAAATTATAAAGCATGATACCCCTGGAGCAAAACTGCCTGCAGGTTTTACAATAAGTTTAAGTAACACTTGGAATAGATTTGATAATTTTATGATCCGGTCTCATTTATTAAAAGGGAAAGAAGGCACTAGATTTATAAATAATGTTATCGGTACAACAATATCTATAATAAAAATTGATGATATTGAAAATGTAAATGAATACACAAATTTTCCTTTTATAAATGAAACAAATAATAGAATAAAAATAAAATCAACAGAAAAAATGATTTATGGGAAAAGTTTTTATCAGTTATACGAATATATTGGGAAAGAAGTTAGTTATTTGCTTATCATCAACGGTTCAAAGTACACTTATAATAAATACGAATCGCTATACAATGAGATTATTAACTCATTTAATATCATTAAGCAAAAATAAAAGTATAATCAAAAGGAACTAAAATGATTTATATTAGGTTGTTGATTTTATATTGACTTTCTCTCTAAAAATTAGCAAATAAACACATTATATAATTAAATTTACGAGGTGATCATGTTTCACCATAATTTCAAAAGTAAAACTATCCCATTTTTTATTATTATTTTATTTTATGTATTTGTATTTGCTCCAACTGATGTAAATGCTCAAGATCTTTTTAAAGTAAATGATAGTCGCCCAGGAGGCGGAAGTGGTACTGCTACTACTATTTTAAATGATAGAGATAAAACTTCAACTATTTGGGTATTAATGGGAATAACTACCGGTCTTGTTTTAATTTATAAATTCTTTATTGAAAAAAAAGAACCTAAAAATGAGGTAGTAGATTCAACTTCATCTTCTATAATGTTTAGAAATAATTCTCATTTAAAAACTGTTTCAACCAAGATTACAAATATTGAAAAAGAATCACCGGTTAATTTATATTTAGGAATTAGAAGAGATGACCTGGTTTTTAATAAAAAAACCTATGTTTTGGGTGTATCGTTTAATTTGTAACTCATCTTACGCAAAAAATGAGCAGTGAAAAGATGACATCTTTGCTTCCTGAATTGAATTCAAATAAAATGATAACTCTTTAACGAAGCAGAGACTTTATTTTCTTAACCCCGACAATTTGTAAGAAAAACATATTACTCAAATAACGAATTCCGAGATTTTTATATAACTAAGTATATGATCTTT
>PFVA01000107.1:10597-26578 GCA_002790365.1 Ignavibacteriales bacterium CG_4_9_14_3_um_filter_30_11 | reverse complement strand
GACCTGAACTTTGTGCAAGATTACCCGAAGGGAGAACATCTACTTGTTTTGGTTTCCACGAGAATAAAGCTACTTCACTTTTATAATATTTTTCCCATGCTTTTACAATTTCTGTTTTACCATTTAATTGAGAATCGTCGTCAAAAAATATTGCTTCATCAGAAATAAATGCTTTGAAATTATTAAAATTTCTATCAGCCATAGTTTTGGCAAATGCTGTTTCAGTTTCTATTACTTCATTTCTCAATTCTTTTATTTCTTTCTTAGAATTATCATCTGTTGTAAAAGTACAACCACTTAAAAGAATTAGAATGAGAAAATAAAATGAATAATTTTTCATAATAACCTATTTATAAATAATGGACTACTTTATCTTAAAATCAAATACATCTTGTCTGGAATAGTGTCCTGCAGAATCAAACATTCTTTTTGCAGAAATAATTTCATCAAGGTCTATATCAGCATAAATAAGTCCTTGTTTTTGGGCAAAAGGTCCAGCAATAATATCCCCATTTGGATTTATAATACAACTGTTTCCTGTATTTATCCATTCTCTTCCTTCAGGGTAAAATTTCTTAAAGGAATATTTTTGTGGAATATCTTTCATTTTAATGGCCTGACAGCAACTAACGACAAACATTCCTCCTTCTCTTGCAATATGTTGCATACTTGAAATCCATTTATCACTTTTGTCCCAGGTTGGAGCCACATATATTTGGACACCTGAATTATACATAGTTTGCCTTGGTAGAGGCATTAAATTTTCCCAGCAGATTAATCCACCAATTTTACCAATTGAAGTATTAAACGAAACTAGTGAATCACCACTACCTTGAGCCCAAACTAGTCTTTCGCCTCCGGTAGGTATTAATTTTCTGTGTACTCCCAGTATTTTCCCTTTTTCACTGATATATAATATACTGTTGTATAAACTGCTTTTGCTTCCTTCAGAATTTATTTCATTTATTCCTATGGTAACAAAAATTTTTGCTTTAGATGCTGCTTTACACAATTTAATTGTTGAATCATCCGGTACAGAAATAGAATTGTTAACTAATTCAACATAAAGCGGAGTTAGAACTTTTCCATTACTATTAGAAATTAGCCATACCCAATCAGGATATCCTGATATAAATGCTTCAGGGAAAACAATTAACTTTGCTCCTTTTTTTGCAGCTTCACTTATTAATTTACAAGCTTTTTCAACTGTCTTTTTTTTATTTAAATAAATTGGAGCTACTTGGGCAGCAGCTATTTTCATTTTTTTCATAGTTATACACTTACATTAAACATGTATTAATCAGTAGTAGATATTTATTATTTATAATAGTGACTGCCATGGTTTTATCATGGCAGTTAAGAATTTTAGTCTTTAAAACCCAATTTCTTCCAGAACCAAACTCCAAAGCAGAAACCGTTGAGTACATTTATAAGAAGTAAAACAATCGGAACATACAGAAGCCAATGAACAGATTTGTATCCTGTTAACCAAATACCCAGAGCAATAATAATAGCTGCTGTTAAAGATTGCATTCTTCCTGCATTCATGTTAGACTCCTTTTGTAATTTGTTGATAATGGAAATTAATAATTTTAATAATATAAAAAAAATATTATTTTAATTAAACTACTATTTTTTATCAAAATTTGATGTTAGGGATTCTCCAGGTCTTTTTATCCGGAGTTAAATTATGCTTACTTGTTAAAACATCTAACTCAAGAGGAGTTACTTTAATTAAAATATATTTTTCCTTTTTATTCGGATAATATTTTTCCCATTCCTTTTTCCATCTTTTCTCTTTTTCTTTTTTATCATCAATAATTTCTGCTTTGCCTGAAATTACAACATAATCATTGTTTGTAGGAACAGTATAATAAATAGTTACGTTAGGATTATTTTTTATTTCTTTAACTTTTCTACTGAATTTATTTGTACCAAACCAAACAACAAAACCTTTTTCCGGAGGGAATGTGTCCATGGTTCTAATATGTGGGAGTCCATTTTTATCTAGGGTAATTAAAGCACAAATTTGAGAAGAATTAATTATCTCTTTTGCAGCAACAATTATTGAATCTCTTTCATTATAAACATCTTGTTGTGCTTTGGAATTTGAATTTATAAATAACGAAATAAAAAGTGAGAGAATTAACGATGTTAAAATTAATTTATACTTTTCCATTTTTTTATCAACCGTTTATTTATAAGAATATTGTTTGTTACAATTTAATAATAACTAAATGAAAAAGTATTTATAAGGTGTTACGGTACGAACATAACAAATTGCTAGTTTAATGGAATTATTCAAAAAAGGAAAGTGAAATTCGTCTTCGTCTGCTAAGGCAGGATTTCCTCCTTATGCTCGCTTAGGTGGACATATCGTCGGTCAAGAGTTGAAGGTTGAAAGATTATATTTTACTTTAAAACAATAATTATAAATAATAAATAATAATTTATAAACTCTCAAACTCTTCTTTTGTGATCAGCTTCATCGCCAGTGGAAAAAGAGTTTCGTCTTCTCTGTAAATGTGTAAACGCATAATTTCAACAATTTCTTTACCTTGATTATAAGCATATTCAAATATCATTCCGCGCGTTTCTTTTTCTTTTACTTGTGAGCCTAATCCTAAAAAGTTTAAACACAAAGCACCAAGTTGAGCAACTTGTATATGTTCTTCTTCCATAACATCCACACCGGTTTTTGGCGGTTCATCCCCGCTGTGTTCACCGCTTTCTAAAAGTTTTTTGTGCAAAAGAGGGAAGAGTTGTTTTTCTTCTTTCTTATTGTGTACAGGAGTGTTGTTATCTAAAAATGAAAATAAATCCTTAAAGTTCTTATTTATTGCGTCATTAAAAATCCATTTGTTTTGGTGCCACTCGGTTAATGAAGATTCAAAGTTATCAAGTATTTTTACAAATACTTTGTGTTCATCCATAAGATTTTGGAGTAGAGGATGCATATCTTCATATGCTACCGGTGCAACAGTTGATGGGGCATAGGCTTCTGGCGGTGCCATTGGTGATAATTCTTCTTCTGAATCTTTTTCTACAATTCGTTTTATAGGATCGTTTGTGTTCATAGTTTATTTTTTTTAAAAATTAAAGATTATCATCTGTCATTTCTAAGGAGTTGTCGACTGAGAAATCTTTCTGATTTTTCTTAGCCAAAGAGCTTTCTCTTCATTCGAAATGACAATGTAAAATATTTACGGATTCTTTATCTCGGCATTTTTTCTTGTGTAATAATACCAATTCAATATTAAACATATTCCGTAATAAGCAGCAAATCCATAAAGTGCATATTCAGGTGTACCGTTGCTTATCTGCTGTCCAAAAACTTTTGGAATAATAAAAGCACCATAAGCTGCAATTGCTGATGTCCATCCAAGAACCGGCCCGGCTTGTTCTTTACTAAAAATATAAGGAATACTTCTGAATGTAGAACCGTTACCAATACCTGTGGTAAGGAATAAAACCATAAAGCATAAAAAGAATGGCAACCAGTAAGTTTCTGGCGTAGCACTATTTTTTGCCAACACAATAAAATATGCTGCTAGTAGTGTTGCTATTATCTGTGATACTGTACTGTAAGCTGTAACTTTTGAACCACTGTTTAATTTATCCGAAAGCCAACCTCCGACAGGTCTAATTAAGGCTCCAATTACAGGACCTAAAAATACCCATGTTAAAAAATTAGGTGCATTGGGATTTATATAAGTTGGATCTGAATGATTTGAATAAACAAATATATCTTGACATAATTTTGGAAATGCTGCAGAGAATCCAATGAATGATCCAAATGTCATTGTATAGATTACTGTCATTATCCAATTGTGTTTATTGTTAAAAATTGCAAACTGTTTATTGAGGTTTTCTTTTATCTCTCCTGGTGTTGCAAATTTCATTAGTGTTACTGTAAACACAATAACAATTGGAAGAACAATCCACATATTTAATTTTAAACCTATAAGTAAATATGCACCCAATCCTGTTGCAATTAAACCTAAAACAATTAGATATAATGTTTTTGTAACACCTTGAAATGTATTTGGAAGTTTAGGTGTTCCTGTAATAACATTATTCATTCCCCAAAAAGCAGCAATAGTAGAGAGTGCTAAAACCGGTATCCAAACCCATCCTGCATTTTGAATTCCTGAAAAAGCTTGCCCTGCAATTTCAGCTCCGTCTTTACCAATAGCACTAAATAAGAAAATCCCCATAACCCATGGAATTGTTTTTTGCATAACACCAACACCAAGGTTGCCAATACCTGCATTTAATCCTAAAGATGTGCCTTGAATTCTTTTTGGGAAGAAGTAACTAATATTGCTCATTGAAGAAGCAAAATTTCCTCCACCAAATCCTGAAAGAGCAGCAAAAATTGCAAATGTCATATATGATGTATTAATATTCTGCAAAGCCATACCTACACCTATTACCGGAATAAGGAGTAAACCGGTTGTTACAAAAATTACATTTCTTCCGCCACCTAAAGAAATTAAAAATGAATTAGGAATTCTTAGAGTAGCACCTGCAAGTCCCGCAATTGCTGGAAGAGTATAGTATAAGTTATTAATATCTTTTAACTTTTCTGCAATTTCTGCCGGACTCAAACTTGCATTTATCATTCCAAAATTATAACCAAACTCTTTCATTTTAGTTGCGATTATACTCCACATAATCCAAACGGCAAAAGCAAGAAGAAGTGCAGGAATTGAGATCCAAAGATTTTTTGTTGCTATTCTTTTTCCGGTTGAATTCCAAAACTGTTCGTCTTCAACTTGCCAGTCAGTAATATTTGTTTGGTTCATTACAAATTCCTTCTTTACTTATTAATATCTTTAATACTTCCTTTATTCATAGCATCTATTTTTTGCATACTTCCATTTGATCTGTTTAACCATATTAAACAAATTGCTGATAATAGTAGAATAAACATCCAACAGCTTGACCATAAACCTGACCATTCTAACAAATATCCAAAAATTATCGGACCAAAAAATCCGCCAAGGCCACCCAATACACCAACCATACCACCGACTAAACCAACTTCCTCTGGAAAATAATCGGGAATAAGTTTATAAACACCGGCTTTTCCAATTCCCCAAATACTTCCGATTAAAATTATAAGTACGGCAAATATCCAAACATTAGCCTGGAAATAAATTCTTGTTACTCCTTTAGCAAGTAATTCTTTTTTCTCGACTTTATCCCCAACTTTTACTATTGGTTCCTGCCAAACTTCTTTAGTGGGAAGAATTAAAATTTGATCGTCAGTAATTGTAGCTCTGTTAGTTTTGGAAATAACATCGTATTGCATACCATCAACTATTAATTTAGAATCAGAAACAAAAGTAACTTCACCGGTTTTTTTATTCATTATTCCTTTACCCGGAGAAGATACTTCCATTCTTGGTATTGTTAACATAAAACTAATAATCAGTGAAAGTAACAAAACACCAAAAACTACTTTTCTAGCGCCCCAATGATCAGACATCCAACCACCAACTGCTCTAATTACACCCGAGGGGAAACTAAATAAAGCTGCAAAAACACCAGCAGTTACTAATGGTAAGTAATAAACATTTACAAAATAGGGAACTAACCATTGAGAAAAAGCAACAAAACATCCGAATACTAAAAAGTAATACAAACCAAATCTCCAGACTCTGATATCTTTAAGTGTAGATAACATTTGTCTTGTTGATTTTTTTGAACTTGCCGGTTTTTTATTTTCAGTAAATAAGAAAAATAAAATTCCCATTGCCAAAAGTGCTATAGCATAGATAATCGGTAAATTTCTCCACCCATCAATATTGGCTCCATTATCGGTTAATTGTTTAAGAAGAGTTGGAGCAAAAAGAGTTGTTAAAGCAGCGCCTGCATTACCTGCTCCAAAAATTCCCAGTGCCCTGCCTTGCCAATGTAAAGGATACCAAACAGAAGTATAAGCTATTCCAATTGCAAAACTTATTCCGCTTAAACCAAAACCAAAACTAGCAATAGCAAAACTCCAAAAACTATTTGCATATGAAAGTAAAAACATTGGTATTGCAGTAAAAATTAATAATGAACTATAAACAGGTCTGCCTCCAAATTTATCTGTTAACATTCCCGCCGGTAGTCTGAATATTGCCCCTGCTAAGACCGGAATACCCATAAGCCAGCCAATTTCAATCGGACCCCATTTAAATACCTGATTGTCAACTAAAAAAGTAACTAAAACACCATTCAGCATCCATGCTGCAAAACAAACTGTAAATGCAAAAGTGTTGAAAAATAACATTCTGTGAGCTTTTCTTGTAACTGTTTGTTCCATAATTTTTTTTGTGATTAATGCTAGAGTTAAAAATTAATTTAATTATTTTGTGGTTTAGTCACACTCCAAGGTTCTTTTGGATCCCTAACTTTTTTTCTGTCCCAGTTCCAGATAACTCTTTGATATGGTCTCCACAAATAATGAAGAGGGGGGACTAACAAATGCACTAATCTTGTGAAAGGAATTAATAAAACAATTACAAATGCTAAAGAAATATGAAGTTGAATAACTAATGGCATAGTTGATACAGCTTCGATATTAGGATTTAAATAAAAAATTGACCAAAGATAAGGTGATAAGACTGAAGAAAACCATGAAGAACCCCAACGGTAACCATAAGCAATCCAAAGACCTAAAATTATTTGTACAATAATAAGAAGTTCAATTAATATATCCATTTTACTTGTTACAACTTTAATCCTGTCATTAGTATTTCTTCTAAAAAAAAGGTTAATCAAACCAACTAAAGCACTTAATCCAAATACAAAACCAGTAACTTCCAAAAATACAAGTCTTAATGGTTCGCTATTCCAGGCTATTACTGTACTTGGAATCAAAAATGCTATCAGATGTCCGAAGAAAAGAAATAAAATTCCATAGTGAAATGGAACTGAACCCCAAAAGAGCTGCTTTCCTTCTAAAAATTGCGAAGACAATGATGAAAACTTAAATTTTGTACCTTTATAGCGATAGATAGTCCCTATTAAAAAAACAGTTAAAGCAACATAAGGTAAAGCAATAAAAAGGAAGTTATAAAGTGTATTCATTTTAATTTTTTGTTTTGTTATTAATCAATTTTAATTTCTGTTATAATAGATTCAGTAAAACTTGCATCTCTTTTTTCTTCAAAAACAACTGCAGAACCAAAATCTTCTTCTAATATTTTTTGAATTACTAAAAGAGGTTTTAAAAACATTCTACCATAGTTCTCTGGTTGTTCAATAAGAGTTTTATATTTTCTTTTGTAAACATTATTCTTCATCTCAATATTTTTTACTTCAAACTCTTTAAGAATTTTAGCCAAAGCAGGGAGAATAATTATTTCAACTAATTCACTTCTCATTTCTTCATCAGTCATCTTTGGAATTAGTCTTAAAATATTTGATAAATTATCAGCTAATTCATTTCCACAATCGTTACCAGCTTTGTGATGTTCTTTACTTAGATTTACTAAAAGTTCACCTCTTTTATAATCATCACCAAAAAGTATATAACCAATATCTAAAGTCGTTACAGCTTGGACATTAAATGTTCTGAGATAAAGTTCTTCTACTTTTTCAGGAGAAGTAATATTAAGGAATTGAATAAATTCATTAAGAATCAATAAAGTCACTGAATCATAATCTTTAAATAATTCTTGAGCTTCAATTACTTTGCTAGAATAATCTGCTCTTGGGTAGTCAATTATATTTGCTAATTCTTTATAGTGGTTTAGGTCTTTATTCATTATTACACACCTCTTAAAGGTCTTTCTTTAAAACCGAATCCTGTTGAACCCTTTACATCAGCAGTATCTTCAAGCATTTCAATAGCTAGTTCTCTATGTGAAGCTGGAATTACAAATCTATCATCAAATTTTGCCAAAGATGTTAAGTAATAAATTGCATCTGCTTCTTCTGCTGTTAAGTTTGCATCTTTCAAAGCACCGTTTACTTTTTCTTTGCTTAAGTCACCGACAGTTACACCTCTTCTATGCATTCTTATAGCCATCATCTTCTTTAATATTTTTGAAACCTTTTCTGTATCGCCTGCACTGAAAAGATTTGCCATATATTGAAGAGGGAATCTCGCATTATCGATTGTTCCCCAAAGTTCTTCAGTGGAAGTATCGTATAACCAATTGTCATCCCATCTTTTTGCAATAGGATCTAATTTGTCGTTTTGTTTTTCATTTTTTACTGCACTTAAAGAAGCCATTACAGGAAGCATTGGTGGAACATAAAATAACATCGGCATTGTTCTAAATTCAGGATGTAATGGTAAAGCCATTCCCCATTCTTTTACAAATTTATATACTGGTGAATTCTGTGCTGAGTGAATTGTTGAGTCAGCAATTCCGTTTGCTTTTGCATTTGCAATTACTTCATGGTCGTTTGGATCTAAAATAATATCAAGTTGGCTTTGGACTAAATCTTTTTCATCAGCTTTTGCAACATTTTTAATTTTATCTGCGTCATAAAGCATTACTCCCAAATATCTAATTCTGCCAACACAAGAATGCATACAAGCAGGAGCAACTCCGGCTTCTAATCTTGGATAGCATAAAATACACTTTTCTGATTTGCCAGTACTCCAATTGTAGTAAGTCTTTTTATAAGGACAAGCTGTAACACACATCCTCCAGGCTCTGCAAACTTTTTGATTTATTAAAACAACTCCGTCTTCGCCTCTTTTGTAAATTGCACCAGATGGACAAGAAGCTACACAAGCGGGATTTAAACAGTGATTGCAAATTCTTGGTAAATAAAAGAATGCCATTTGTTCTAATTGGAACATTGCATCTCTTTCTGCTGGAGTTAAATTTGCTAAGTTTGGATCTTTTCTTGCATAATCAGGAGTTCCACTTAAATCATCATCCCAGTTTGGGCCAGCCTTTACATCTATTGGTTTTCCAGTTACAAGCGAAACAGGCCTTGCAGTTGGTTGATCATCCATTGCAGGGGATTCAATTAAGTTGGAATATTTGTAAGTCCAGGGTTCATAGTAATCATCCATTACAGGCAGGTGAGGATTGTGAAAAATATTTTTCAATCCTTTAAATTTACCTGCACCTTTTAGTTCTAAATCTCCGCTGCCTTCAATTTTTTCCCAGCCGCCTTTGTAAATGTTTTGGTCTTCCCATTTAGTAGGATAACCTGTTCCAGGTTTTGTTTCCACATTATTCCACCACATATATTCGGCACCTTTTCTGTCTGTCCAAATATTTTTACAAGCGATTGAACATGTATGGCACCCGATACATTTGTCAAGGTGAAACAGCATTGAAACTTGTGATCTTACATCCATAATTTTTATCTATTATTTATTATTGAAAAAATTTTTAATGTTGTCACTCTGAATTTATTTCAGAGTCTTTTATTTTTCTTTCAGATGCTTAAACAAGTTCAGCATGACAACTGATCCTTTACTTAAATTAGAAAACAACTTTGTCCATTTTTTTTATTACAACATGAGTATCTCTGTTGGGAGCGGACGGTCCCCAATAATTAAAACCATAAGTAAATTGCCCGTAACCTCCGGCTAACAGATTTGGTTTTAAGTGTGTCCTTGTAAAACTGTTATTACCACCGGCTCGTTTATTTCCTCTTACTTGTGATTTAGGAATACCTACAGTTCTTTCTACAGCGTGATAAACAATTGTAACGCCCATTGGTATTCTGCTACTCACAACTGCTCTTGCACAGTAAACACCATGATCATTAAATACTTCAACCCAATCATTGTCTTGTATTTTTAATTCTACTGCATCTTCTTCGTTTATCCAAACAGGTTCGCATCCTCTTGAAAGAGTTAGCATTCTTATGTTATCACCATAAGTAGTGTGAATATGCCATTTACCATGAGGAGTTAAGCAGTTAAATATTTTTGCTTTTCCTTCTTTTAGTGTTTCTCTAAGGTCACCATAAACTTCAGGCTTTGGAGATGGTTTGTATGTAGGAAGATGCTCACCAAATGCAATGTACATTTCGTGATCTAAATAAAAGTGCTGTCTTCCAGTTAGTGTTCTCCAAGGGACCAACCTTTCATAATTATATGTGTAAGCTGAATACGCTCTGCCGTCATTCATTAGTCCTGACCAAACAGGGGAAGTATTGTATCTCCTTGGTTGAGCCTGCAATGCTTTATAGTCTAACCTAACATCTTTACTACCTTCTGCAATATCGGCAAGAACAAGTCCGGTTTTCTTTTCAATATTTTTATATGCACGATATGTTAATTCACCATTTGTTAATGATGATAATTTTAACACTGCATTTACTGCCCATTCATCTTCTCTTATTGAAGGATAAAATTTATCACCGATTTTTTCTGTATGATTATCAGGTGAAGTCAGCATACTATCATATTCATCATCACACATGTAGTGATTACCGTGTGCACCGAGTCCGTTGTTTCTTATATTCTCACCAAGTGCAATATATTTTTCATAAATTTTTGTATAATCTCTTTCAACAATAGCTAGTTTGTGCATAGTTTTACCTGGTATAGCTTCACATTCATCAAGATACCAGTCTTTTATAGTTGGCTGAGAAATCTCATCTGCACTATCGTGTCCAAGTGGGGAGGAGATAACATCTTTTTGTGTCTCTGAAAGATGTGTTTTTGCAAGTTCACTTGTAGCTTTTGCAATTTCTTTAAATATCTGCCAATCGGTTTTAGCTTCCCATACCGGAGGAATTGCTGCAGACAGTGGATGAATAAATGAATGCATATCTGTAGAATTTAAATCTGCTTTCTCATACCAGGAAGCAGCAGGTAAAACTATATCAGAATATAATGCAGATGAATCCATACGGAAATTAAGGTCAACAACAAGATCCATTTTTCCTTTTGGTGCTACTTCGTGCCATTTTACTTCTTCTGTTTTTTCATCATCAATATCTTTTGCTATTGCATTTGAATGTGTTCCCAAATAATGTTTTAGTAAATACTCGTGTCCTTTCATGCTTCCTGAAATTGCATTGCCTCTCCAGATGTACCAAGTTCTTGGAAAGTTTTCTTCTGCATCAGGATCGGAAATAGAATATTTTAATTCCTTAGATTTTAATTTTTCCAAAACATATTTTTTTATTTCATCGTCATTTTTTGCACCTTTACCAATAGCTTCTTTACTTAACTCCAATGGATTTTCATTAAACTGAGGATAAAAAGGCATCCAACCCATTCTTACAGATTTAAATATTTTATCAGCATGATGTCCTTGCGTCCATTCATTATCTGGAGTTTTGTTGTATTCAGCAAAGTGTCCGTCATATCTGTATTGGCAGGTATTTATATAATGCCAAATTGGAGTTTGTTGAACTCTAATAGCACCAACCCAATCTTTGGCAAAAGCAATCGAACCCCAGGAATCAGATGGTGCTAATTTTTCTTGACCAACATAATGATTAAGTCCGCCGCCGTTTTTACCTACGCAGCCTGTTAACATAAGTGCCATTATTCCGGCCCTGTAAATTAAATTACTGTGGTACCAATGATTTATTCCTGCACCGATAATTATCATACATTTTCCTTCAGTTGCTTCTGCAGTTTTTGCCCATTCTCTAGCAAATTGTATAACTGATTTACTGTCCATTCCGGTAAAGATTTCCTGCCAAGCCGGTGTGTAAGATGCATCTTTGTCTTTATAATCTTTTGGATAGTCTCCTTTAATTCCTCTGTCTACTCCATACTGTCCCATAGTTATATCATAAACTGTAGCTACTGGTATTTCTTTACCATCTACAGTTTCAACATATTTTACAGGTACTCCTCTCAGACTCTTTTTATTCAATCCAAATTCAGTAAACTCAACTTGAAGTATTTTGTCATTTTTATTTATTAAGGTAAGCATTGGATTGTAATGAGAATTATCATCTGCATTTTCTAATTTCAAATTCCAATTACCTCCATTTTTATCCCAACGATGACCGACGCTTCCTTTCGGAATAACAAGCTTACCTGAATCTTCATCAATATTTAAAAATTTCCATTCTCCATTTTCTATGTTTTTATATTTATCAATTTTGTTTGCTCTCAATAATTTACCAGGTACTAAATTATCGCCTTCTTTAACTAACTCTACTAAATAAGGGGAATCAGTATATTTTTTTGTGTAATTAATAAAGTAGGGAGTTTGTTTTTCGTGGTGGAATTCTTTTAAAATGACATGAGTTACAGCCATCCAAAAAGCACCATCGCTTCCTGCATGAAGAGGCATCCATTGGTCAGCATATTTAGAAACCTGACTAAAGTCAGGAGCAAAAACAACAGCTTTTGTTCCGTTATGTCTGGCTTCTGCAAAAAAGTGAGTGTCAGGTGTTCTTGTCATATTTAAATTAGCGCCCATCACAGCAATAAATTTTGAATTGTACCAATCCGCACTTTCTGCAACATCGGTCTGCTCTCCCCAAATTTCAGGTGACGCATTTGGAAGATCGCAATACCAATCATAAAAACTAAGATTTACTCCGCCAAACAATTGTAAAAATCTTCCGCCTGCTGCATAACTTAACATTGACATTGCAGGAATGGGGGAGAAACCAATTACTCTGTCAGGACCGTATTTCTTTGCGGTATAGATATTTGATGCTGCCATTATTTCAAGAACTTCATCCCAGGTTGCTCTTCTAAAACCGCCCTTACCTCTTGCTTTTTGATATTTTGCTCGTTTCTCTTTATTGATTTGTAAATTTTCCCAGGCTTTAAGCGGGTCACCAGTTTTTTCTTTTTCTTCACGATAAAAATCTAAAAGTGTTCCTCTTATTAAAGGATATTTTATACGAAGTGGGCTGTAAAGATACCACGAAAAAGATATACCTCTTTGACAGCCTCTTGGTTCATAAGGTGGAAGGCTATTTTCTAAAAGAGGGTAATCTAGTTGTTGAGTTTCCCAAACAACAATACCGTCTTTAACATGAATTTGCCAAGAGCATCCGCCGGTACAATTTACACCGTGTGTACTTCTTACAATTTTGTCGTGTTGAAATCTGTTTCTATAAAATTCTTCCCATTGACGGGTTTCTGGTGAAATTAAATCTTGAATCCAACTCATAATAATATTCTTTTATTTAATTAATAATTATTTTGATTTTTTTTGCCTATTGAAAATATCTTTGTTAACTGCTACTTTTTTTCTATTAGACCAGACTAGTCCGAAGAATCCCATTAGAATTACTACACCTACAATTCCACTGTATATAAATTTTTTATCATAGTTTACAGGATGTTGGTAAATAGCATCTTTATCAGTTTGCTTTAGAAATGTCAATAAATAATATTTTTCGTCTAGAGTAATTTCTTTTTCTGTAAATGCTGTACGCATAATTGGAAAAGGGGGACTTGAAATAATAGCATCTACTCCTGCAGCATTTAGTCTAGTAAATGCATTTGTAAGGTCTTTAGATAATAAACCGCCGCTTATTAATTGATCTTTAACAACATTGTGGCATGAAAGACAAGGAGGTCCGCCGTTTGTAAATCTTTTTTCTCCCGTAAAATATTGCCGACCAAAATTAACATCTTCTTTTCCAGCCTGATCTAAATTAAATCCTAAACTATTTATTAAAGTAAAAGGAGGGGTAACAACTACATCAGTAGTTGAGACAGTAGTACTTTTTTCTTTAATATAATTTATAATGTTTATTATCTGTGTATCAGATAAATTCTGATCCGGCATTATTACTTTATTAAATTCATTAAAAATTGAAACAGCAGAAGAATCACCACTTTTTACCATTGATTGAGAAGATTTTACAAATTTTATTATCCAGTCTTCTGTAAGTTTATTTTGCACATTTACTAAATCCGGACCGACTAATTTACCTTGTCCGATAGTATGGCAAGCACGGCAAACAGTTAAAAATATCTTTTCGCCGTTATTTTGTGAAAAAGTAATTGTTGATATAGAAAAGGAAATTAGTAGTATTAATAGAATTGATTTTTGAATTAGTCTGTTAAGTTTTTTAAGTATTATCATTTTTATTCCCGCTAAAATAGAAGCAAAATTAAAATCAGATTTATTGCTCTGATTAAAATTAAAAAATAATTTAGAATAAAACAAGACTTATTTGTTCTATTTAAAAAATATTTCTATACCCATTAGAGTCAGAAATTATTTTAAAAAATTTCATCATTTGTAACACCATTGTAACACCTCAAAATTATTTTTAGTAATACATTTATTATTAACAAGGAGAACATTATGAAAAAACATCTTTTAATTGCAACAGTTGCATTTTTAGTTACTTTGATGTTTACAGGTGCAACAAATGCACAGCAGATACAAGTAAATAAAAATATTCAGCATTATATAAAAACCGGCAATATTAGCGGTAACGCCGGCAGCATTGGTTCTGACACGATGAACAATTTAATGACACTTTGGTTAGAGGGATTTAAGAAATATTACCCTTTAGTCAATATTCAGATAGAAGGTAAAGGTTCCTCTACTGCACCTCCGGCTTTAATTGCCGGTACAGCTCAATTTGGTCCTATGTCTAGAAAAATGAAAAATGAAGAGATAGACAAATTTGAGGCTAAATATGGTTTCAAACCAACAACTATTAGATCATCAATGGATGCTTTAGCAGTTTTTGTAAATAAAGATAATCCACTAAAATGTTTAAGTCTTGAACAAGTGGATGCTATATTTTCTAAATCCAGGAAAAGAGGGTTTAAGGAAAATATAACAACTTGGGGACAATTAGGTCTTAAAGGCAAATGGAAAAATAAACCAATCAGCATTTACGGAAGAAACTCTGCTTCAGGTACTTACGGATTTTACAAGGAACATGTTTTGAAAAAAGGTGACTTTAAAGATATTGTAAAAGAACAACCTGGTTCTGCTTCAGTTGTTCAAGGAATAACAAATGATCTGTACGGAATTGGATATAGCGGTATCGGCTACATCACTTCAGGTGTTGCAGCATTAAATCTATCTGAAAAACTTAATGGAACTTGCCAAGATGGTAATTATGATAATGTAGTTACAGGTAAATATCCTCTATCTCGTTACTTATATCTTAATATTGCAAAAAATCCAAGCAAAAAATTAGATCCTTTAGTAAAAGAATTTTTAAAATATGTTCTAAGCTATGAAGGTCAGCAAATTGTTATAAAAGATGGTTATCTCCCCCTTTCTGAAAAAGTAGTAAAAGAAGAATTAAAGAAGCTAGATTAAATAAACAAATTTTTCCTTAAAAGAATAAAATATAGGGACTAAAATAAAAATGAAAAAATTTATATATTTATTATTAGTTTTGTTCTGTTCAGTGAATTATATTTATTCACAGGGCAAGGTTAGTTCAAAAGTATTTTTTAATTACTCTTATAATTCAGACAATAAACCAACAAATGAGTTTGAATTAGATAGAGTTTATCTTAGTTATGCAAATAAAATTTCAGATAATCTATCTTATAAATTTACTTCAGATATAGGAAGATTCAATACTGGTAAAGATAACAGATTAAGTATTTTCTTAAAAAATGCTATGTTAACATGGAGCACTGATTATGGTAAGTTGGTCTTTGGTCTGCAAGGTATGAATATGTTCAGCATACAGGAAAGTAACTGGAAATACAGATTTATAGAAAAAAGTCCGCAGGATTTATTCGGGTTTGCAAGTTCTGCCGATTTAGGTTTTGGTTATTATAACAAATTATCTAAAGATGTAAACTTTAGTTTTCTAATTACAAACGGTACAGGCTATAAAAAATCAGAAAATGACGATTATAAAAAATACTCTTTGCAGTTAGTTTATGGACAAAGTAAACTAAAAGACGGTTTTAATATTGGTGCAACTGTAAGTTTAGAACCTTATGATTATGTTGTAGCTATTGATACTACAACAGAAAACAAAGTTGTATTCGGCGGATTTGGAGCTTATGCAAATAAATCTTTCAGATTGGGTGCTGAATATAATATTTACAATATAGGTGGAGTTAGTATAACTAAAAATATTTTA
>PFVA01000107.1:0-10575 GCA_002790365.1 Ignavibacteriales bacterium CG_4_9_14_3_um_filter_30_11 | reverse complement strand
GATGTCTTTGACCCGAATACCGATACAAGTAATGACGGTTTAACATATATAGTTGGCGGTTTTAATTTTATGAATGGAAAATCATTATCGATTGCTCCAAATGTAAAATATTCAAAACCACAGGCAGGCAGTTCAAGTACAACTTTAGGTGTTAATTTTCAATTTGTATTTTAATTAAAATTTGTCAATACGGGAAATAATTCTTGAGTGATAAAAATAAGTTCAGAAAAAAAATTGAAAGGAATAATAAAATTGCCGCATCCGTTATTTCAATTAGCGGATACGGCGTTATTTTAAGCATAGTTGCACTTTTTGCATTTCTATTATATGAAACCATTCCACTTTTCTATTCTGCAAGTGTAACAAAAACAGTATCCGTCCCTTCAAATAAGAATTCAAAAATTATCTTTGGAGATATCGATTCTTATAAAGAACTTTTTTATTCAATTAATGAAAAAGGAATAGTTTCTTATTATAATGTTAAAGAAAAAATAAATTCGGGCAATGATACTATTCCCTTACTTGATAATGAAAAGATAATCCTATCAGAAAAAAGCACAACTTCTATAGGCAGAATTGCTATTGTGACTGATATGGGTAGAATAATTAATATCAAGATTGGGATGAGATCAGATTTTGTAAAAGATAAAAGGAATATTGTTCCTACTTTTGAAATTGAAAATAATTTTAATATTTACGGAAGCAACAAAGATTCCTCTTTCGGAATTTCTAATTTAAGTTATGACATTAGCAGCGATGGAAATAAATTTTGGTCTTGGCTAGATAATAAGGGAAATCTCTATCTTAAAATATTTAATTCTGATTCAGAGCAATTTCTTGATTATAATTTATCTAAACAAACATCTACATTTGGATTAACGGCTTTAATAATAGATACTGAAAATGAATTACTGATTGTTGGAAATAATTCCGGTGAATTATTTAGTTTTGATATATCTGACCCTGAAGATGTAACGCTTAAAGGCAATTGGAAGTCATCAAATAACAAGATAACCAAACTTGCTTTTTTAATTGGGGGAAATACACTTATTGTAGGTGACAGCAAGGGAGAAGTTGAGTCTTGGTTCCAAACCAGAGGGGAGGATAATCAATTACATTTTTCACCCATTAATAAATTCAAAAAACACAATAGTGCTGTTGCACAAATAATTGCATCCCCAAGAAATAGAAGTTTTTTAACCATTGGTGAAAATAGTTCAGTTCATCTAAATTTTTCTACTACTTCAACAACCGAGTTAGAATTTAAGATGAATGATCATTCAATTGTTTATGGTACTTTTACACCCAAATCCGATGGAATAATTTTGGTTGATAATAAAAATAATCTTGGTGTATTTAATTTGGATGATAAACACCCAGATGTAACATTAAATACTCTTTTTAATAAAGTGCAGTACGAAGGTTATAATGAACCTGAATTTGTTTGGCAGTCAACAGGCGGTTCTGATTCCTTTGAATCAAAATTTAGTTTAATCCCATTAATCTTCGGAACATTAAAAGGTACTTTCTTTGCAATGTTATTTTCAATCCCAATTGCATTACTTGGGGCTATTTTTGTTTCACAATTTTCTTCAAAAAAATTAGCTAAAATAGTGAAACCCACAATTGAAATAATGGCAGCATTACCAAGTGTAGTTATTGGTTTCTTGGCAGGATTATTTTTCTCTTCATTGTTTGAACAAAATTTAATGCTGATATTTTCACTTTCTCTTTTTGGCCCATTACTTATGATACTTGGCATTTCTTTTTTTGGTTTTATTCCAGAAAGAATAAGGCGAAACTATCCAAGCTGGGTTGACATAGCTTTTGTGTTTGTTTTAATGTGTTTAGTTTATATAATTGTTTCTACTACTGTTTATCCTTTAGAACATTTATTTTTTAATGGGAACCTAAAGCAGTGGTTGTATAGTTCACTAAGTGTCACTTATGACCAAAGGAATAGCATGGTAGTTGGATTTGCTTTAGGATTTGCAGTTATTCCAATAATTTTTACAATTACAGAAGATGCTTTAAGTAATGTTCCAAAATCATTATCCTCCGCTTCACTTGCATTGGGTGCTTCAAAATGGCAGACTGTAAAAAAAGTTGTTTTGCCTGCTGCTGCCGGAGGAATATTTGCAGCAGTTATGTTAGGCCTTGGGCGCGCAATTGGTGAAACTATGATTGTACTTATGGCTACAGGCAACACTCCTATTTTAGATTTAAGTCCCTTTAATGGTTTTAGAGCATTAAGTGCAAATATTGCAGTTGAAATTCCTGAAGCTCCGGTCGATGGTACTCTTTACAGAATTTTGTTTTTTACTTCACTGCTTTTACTGACATTTACTTTTATAATAAATACTATTGCCACATTTATTGGCGACAAATTGCGAAAAAAATATGCAAGATTTTAACAAATGAATAGAATTAAAACATTTTGGAAAAAGGGAGACCCTTATATTCTATTTACGGGAGCAGGATTAATATTTTCTCTTGGTATGGTTTTGCTTATGTTGGGCATAATTATTTTCAACGGTATGGATGCATTCTGGCCTAAAAACATTTCTGAATATCAACTTAAAGACGGTTCTAAATTTCTTGGTGAAATATGGGATACAAAAAAAGATTATCTATTAAAACCTGACAGTACTTATGGAGTTGTTGAAGAAGTAAAAGTTAAAACCGGTAACAGAGATATTTACGGTTCTGATTTTAAGTGGTTATACCATAAAGATATTAAAACTTCTAATGAACCCCAAGAAGCTGTATGCTTTGAAAGATGGGAATATGGAAATTTTTATGGATTTATAAATGCTGTATCTATTTTTGATAAAAGATATACTTTTCAGAATAAAGATCTGATTGAGAAAGCCAATGAAGCATTGGCTAAAACATTAGATAATAGAAACAAAGAAGAGAATATTGAAAAGAAATTAAATGACTTAATGCGCCCATTGAGTGAAGTTCAAAGAGAGCTTTCTCTCATTGATATTAATGAAAATGTAAACAAAATAAAGGTTGAAAAATTAAATAAAAAAGCTGAAGAACTTCAAAATAAAATTGAGAAGGCATACACCAAATTATCTAATGATTTAACTAAGCTTAAAGAAGAGGACAGCCAGATTATTGTATCTGTTACTATTGCTGATGGCACCAACATTGATGTTCCTATGTCCAAAGTTTTAAGATTATATCAGCCAAATAAAATGAGTACTATCTCTAAATCCTTTTTCTATGTTAAAAAAGTTTGGGAGTTTTTAATCGCTGATCCTCGTGAATCTAATACAGAGGGCGGGGTATTTCCTGCAATATTTGGCACTGTAATTATGGTATTATTAATGTCAATTGTGGTTGTTCCATTTGGAGTTGCTGCAGCAATTTATTTAAATGAATATGCAAAACAAGGATTTTTAATAAGAATGATTCGTCTTTCAGTAGTAAACTTGGCCGGGGTTCCTTCAATTGTATTTGGAATATTTGGGTTGGGATTTTTCATCTATATTATTGGTGGAACAATCGATCAATTATTCTTTACATCGGAATTACCATCACCAACATTTGGTACGGGCGGAATTTTGTGGGCTTCTTTAACATTAGCATTATTAACATTACCTGTTGTAGTTGTTGCAACAGAAGAAGGACTGCTTGCAGTTCCAAAGGAAAATAAACAAGGCGCATTAGCACTAGGCGCTACAAAATGGCAGATGATTCGTAAAGTTGTTTTGCCAAGTATAATGCCTGGAATATTAACAGGGATGATTTTAGCAATTAGTCGTGGAGCAGGTGAAGTTGCACCATTGATGATAACTGGCGTTGTTAAATTAGCACCGGCATTGCCTTTTGATTTATCATTTCCTTTTTTACACCTTGATAGAAAATTTATGCATCTCGGATTTCATATTTATGATGTCGGTTTTCAATCACCAAATGTTGAAGCAGCTTTGCCAATGGTTTATACAACTGCTTTTCTTTTAGTTTTAATAGTTGTTACCTTGAACTTGGTTGCAATTTACTTTAGAAATAATTTAAGAAATAAATATAAATCATCTACTTTTTAATAGATAATTAAAATAATTATGAAGATAAATATTGAACAAGCTTTAGGGAAGAATGTAAAGGTGACTGATAAAAAATTAGTTACTGTAATTAGAACAAATAAAGTGAATTTTTATTATACAAGAGATAAAAAAACATTAGATAATATTAACATTACAATTTCGGAAAAAAAGGTCACAGCTTTTATAGGTCCTTCCGGTTGTGGTAAATCAACACTTTTAAGATGCTTTAATAGAATGAATGATCTTATCCCTGGAATAAAAATGACGGGGAAAATTGAAATTGAAGGAAATGATATTTATTCACCTGATGTGAAATTGGAAGACTTAAGAAAAAAAATTGGAATGGTTTTTCAAAAATCAAATCCTTTTCCAATGACTATTTGGGAAAATGTTGCATTCGGACCTAAAGTAAATGGAATAACTTCTAAAAGTGATCTTGATGAGATTGTTGAATTTTCACTTACGCAAGGTGACCTTTGGAAAGAAGTTAAAGACAGACTAAATTCTTCTGCAATGGACCTTTCCGGCGGACAGCAGCAGCGTCTTTGTATAGCAAGGGCTTTAGCGAACAAACCGGATATTATTTTAATGGATGAGCCTGCTTCTTCTTTAGACCCAATCTCTACTAATAAAATAGAAGAAACTATAAGTGAATTAAAAAATAATTATACAATTGTTATTGTTACTCACAATATGCAGCAGGCGGCAAGAGTTTCAGAGTATACTGCATTTATGATGACAGGTAATATAATCGAATTTAATGAAACTTCTGCTTTATTCACTAATCCAAAAGAAAAATTAACGGAAGATTACATTACCGGAAGGTTTGGATAATTTATTTATAAAAATTAATAATACTATAAAGTATAAGGTGAAATTATGAGTGAGAAAATGATCGAATTATTAGACCAAATTAATAAAGATATAATTTATCTGGCAAATGAAGTTGAAGATGCAATATTTAGAGCCATAAAATCGTTAATTAACCAAGATGCAAAATTAGCCGCAAATGTTAAAAAAAATGATCGTAAAATTAATAAGTACGAAGTAGAAATTGAAACTTCTATTTTAAAATTATTGGCTCTACAACAACCTGTAGCAGTAGATTTAAGGTTTTTAATTGTTGCGCTAAAAATGAGTAATGATTTGGAAAGAATGGCAGATCACGCTAAGTCTATTGCTAAAATTGCTCTTAATCATTCAAGCTCTCCATTACTGAAGGCAGGTAATCATATACCTGACTTGGGTAAAATAGCCAGGCTAATGCATCACGATGCTGTTCAATCTTTTATTCATAGAAATTCCGATTTGGCACGCGAAGTTTTAGAAAGAGATAATGAAGTTGATGATCTTTATGATAAGATTGTAGAAGAAATTTATGAAGAGATAAAATCATCTCCCGATAAAGTAAGACAGGGATATGATATTATGTTTGCAGCAAAACATCTTGAAAGAGTTGCAGACCTCGCGACAAATTTATGTGAAGATGTTGTATTTATGAACGATGCTGAAATTATAAGATATACTTAAAATTATTGCCTGCTCTTATTTTACAAATATGAAATCTAATGAAACCATTAATATATATTGTTGAAGATGATAAGGATATTGCAGAATTAATTAATTTTAATCTTATTCAACAAGGGTATAATACCGAAATCATTAAAAATGGTGACGACGCTTACGAACGGATTATAAGTTTGCCCCCTGATTTACTTTTACTGGATATAATGTTGCCCGGATTATCCGGCATAGAAATTTGTAAATATATTCGTAACTCTGTACATCTTAAAGATTTGCCTGTTATTATGATTACTGCTCGTTCACAAGAAACTGATAAGATTATAGGTCTAAAAACCGGAGCCGATGATTATATTGCAAAACCTTTTAGCATAAAGGAATTACTGGCGAGAATAAATGCATTATTAAGGAGAACAAAAAATAAGCACGAAGATATTTTTGTTGCGGGTAATTTAAAAATATATTTTAGTTCTTATAGTGTTATGTGCAATAAAAAAGAAATTGTTCTTACTCCAACAGAGTTTAAAATACTTGAGACCTTAATTAGAGGGAAAGGGAGGGTGTACTCAAGATTAGAGCTAATTGAAATTGTTTGGAAAGACAATGAAGATATTGACGAACACACAGTAAATGTAAATATAAAAAGGTTAAGAGATAAATTAGGCGAATGCAAACATTTAATTAAAACAAAACAAGGTTATGGCTATATATTTGAGCCATAATTTTTAAAGATGAAATGTATAAAATCTTAAACTCTTTTTTCGTTAGATCATTAATAATAATAGTTATAGCTATATCCTCTTTAAATATTTTCATTTGGGAAGAAATTTATAATTATAATATATCCACCATTAAAGAAAGCGCTCACCTTAAAGTTAAATCTGCATTAAAAATTATAGATTATAAGTCATTTATAAATAAAGATAAAGTTCAACTAGAAAAAGATGCTTATGAAATAAAAGAAATTACAGAATTAAGAATAACAATTATTGGTCCAGATGGAATAATACTCGGTGATTCTGAAGTGCCATTTGATAAACTAGATGAAATGGGAAATCACATTACACGCCCGGAAGTTGAAGAAGCTTTACGGACAAATATAGGATTTAAGAAGAGAAGAAGTGCTACTTTAGGCGAAAACTTTTATTATTATTGCGAGACCGTAAAACACAATGGCAAAATTATTGGTTTTGTCAGATTAGCTCTTTTTGGATCTGGTTTTGATAAAAACGAAAATTTTGTCTTATTTCTAATTATTGTAGTCGATATTATTTTTCTTTCCTTTATTATATTCCTTCTTCTTTTCATTAGATCGTTAAATAATGCAAAAATAAATTCACTTTATTCAAATTTAGAAGACAGAAAACGATTAAAAAATTATGATGCAATACCTAATGTAGGTTATCCCAGATATAATGATATTATACAAGTAATAAATATTATTTTTGAGAACTTTAATATCCAGACAAAAGAATTAAAAGAAGAAAATAAACATCTATTAAATATTATTGATTCACTAAGTGAAGGAATAGCAGTCTTCCATTCAAATGGCACATTGAGTTTTTGTAACAATAACTTCCCGAAAATATTAGACCTTTCAAATGATTTTGAAACAGATGCCAATGCATATTCAATTTTAACTTTTCCACCTATGCTTAATGATATTAAATTTTTTAATGAAAGCAGAGAAAATTTAAGTAGAAAGACAAAATATTATAAAGATAAGTATATTGAATATACTATTGAACCTTTCCAGATAAATGGAGATGATGAAGGATTTATAATTGTTGTTTGTGATGTTACTAAAATAAATAAACTTGAAACGGTAAGGACAGATTTTGTTGCCAATGTTAGTCATGAATTTAAAACACCACTTACTTCAATTCGTGGTTATGCTGAAACACTTATGTCAGGTAATGTAGAAGATGAAAAGACAAAACTAAATTTTTTAAACAAAATTTATAATCAATCAATATATTTAGAAAATTTAGTTTATGACCTTTTAAACTTGAGCAGAATAGAAAAAAATGAAGTTGATAACATAGAAAGAATTGATATAACACCAATTCTTTCTGAAATTGTATCAGAATTTAAAATTAAATCAAAGAACAAAAAAATAAGATTTAACTATAAAACAAATTGTAAAAAAGAATGTTATGTAAAAGCTAATAGTAATTTAATACATAACATAGTTACAAATCTTATTTCTAATGCCATTCAATATTCTGATGAAAACGGGGAAATAAATTTTAATGTCAATGCAGATCAAAATAAAATTTACATTGAAGTAAAAGATAATGGAATTGGAATTTCTGAAAAGGACAAGGCACGCATATTTGAAAGATTTTATAGGACAAAAAAAGCTAGCTCTGTTTATGTAGAAGGAACGGGATTAGGACTTTCAATTGTTAAAAATGCAGTAGAATTTCTGGAGGGGAAATTTGGATTTGAAAGTGAAGAAGAAAAAGGCAGCAAGTTTTGGATAGAGTTAAATGTAATAAAATAAAATAGATTTATTATAGTTAATTTTATAATTTTAATGTGTACTACATTATAAAACAGTTCAAAGAATTACCCAATTGTATTATGTCTAGAATAGATCACTGTACGCTTCTTAATTATTATAAATTGATATGTAAAACTATATGAATAAGAATAAAAAAGAACAAAGATTTGGTACATTGCCCGTATTCTTAACTGCTATTTCAACAATCTTAGGAGCAATTCTTTTTTTGCGTTTCGGATTTGCTGTTGGCACTTTAGGCTTTGGAGGAATAGTATTAATTATAATTATTGGACATCTTGTTACAATTCCAACAGCTTTGGCAATTTCTGAAATTGCTACAAATGAAAAAGTAAAAGGGGGAGGAGAATACTTTATCATTTCTCGTTCATTTGGGTTGAATATTGGAGCGACAATTGGCATTGCTTTTTATTTATCTCAGGCAATAAGCGTTGCGTTTTATATTATTGCTTTTGCTGAAGCATTCACGCCCATTTTTGAATTAATAAAATCTAACTTCGGATTAGTGCTACCCAAGCAAGTTATAAGTGTACCGGCTTTAATTATTCTTGGAGTGATTATTATTAAGAAAGGGGCAGATGTAGGTGTAAAGCTTTTATATATAGTAATTGCAATTTTATTTATATCATTGATATTATTCTTTTTTGGAACTCCAATTTCGACTCCATCTGAAATTGGTAATATATATGATAATTTTTTTAATAATTCAGATAAATTTTTTATTGTGTTAGCTATTGTATTCCCTGCATTTACAGGTATGACAGCAGGCGTAGGCCTATCAGGTGATTTAAAAGACCCTAAAAAATCTATTCCATTAGGTACAATATTAGGTACTGTTACAGGAATGATTATTTACTTTTTTATTGCATATAAATTAAGAGTATCAGCACCAATGAATGATCTTGCAAGTGATCAATTTATAATAAATAGAATAACATTATTTGGGTCAATAGCTATTCCACTTGGTCTTGCGGCTTCTACACTTTCTTCAGCAATTGGGTCTATTTTAGTTGCACCAAGAACTTTGCAGGCATTGAGTCTTGATAGTTCATTCCCTTCCAAAAGAATAAATAAATTTTTATCCAAGGGAATTGGTTCAATGAATGAACCATTGAATGGCACGATTGTTACAGGAGTAATTGCATTAGTTTTTGTACTAATGGGTGATGTAGATGCTGTAGCTTCTGTAATCACAATGTTTTTTATGGTAACTTATGGCTCACTCTGTTTAATTTCATTTCTTCATCATTTTGGTTCTGATCCATCATATCGACCCACTTTTCAATCAAAATGGTATTTATCATTATTTGGTGCTTTGTTAGCGGGCTGGTTGATGTTTCAAATTAGTTCATTATATGCAATAATGGCTTTTGTTATTATTATTCTAATTTATAAAGGAATTAATAAATACCACAGACATAGAGGTGGGTTAGAATCTATTTTTCAGGGTGCTATTTATCAATTTAACAGAAAACTTAAAATTTATTTACAACGAGCTAAGAAAAAAGATCAGGGGTGGCGTCCTTCAGCTATATGTATTTCAAAAGATACTTTTACACGCAATAAATCCCTAAGTCTATTAAGCTGGATCTCTTATCAATATGGATTTGGAACATATATTCATCTGATTGATGGGTATTATTCAAAAGAAACAAACATAAAGGCGAAAGAGATTTTTGAAAAATTAGTCACAAAAATTACAAGTTTATCGGATGATGTTTATATAGATACATTAATTTCCCCTTCCTTTACTTCTGCAATTGCTCAAGTTGTTCAACTACCAAGTCCTTCTGGCATGGAAAACAATATGGTAATATTTGAATTTGATAAAAAAGAAACGGAAGGTCTAGAACAAATTTTAGAGAATATCTCTTTAGTTCAATCCGGAAGTTTTGATGTTTGTCTTTTGGGTTCTTCCTCCAGAAATATAAATTATGAAAATGGAATTGATATCTGGATAAAAAATTGGGATACAGATAATACAAATCTAATGATTCTGTTAAGTTACATTATTCTAGCCCATCCTGTTTGGAAAAAAGCATATATTAAAATTTACAGAGTGTGCCCGGAAGGAAAATATGAAGAAGAAAAAGAAAATCTAAATAATTTAGTTTCAACAGGAAGATTACCCATATCTACAAAAAATATTGAAGTAATAGAATTAAAAAAAGATATAGAGTTGAAACATCTTATTAACCAAAAATCTTATGATGCTGATTTAACAATCCTTGGATTTAAAGAAGAAATAATTCATAAAGAAGGTGTGGAATTTTTTAAAGGTTATGATGAAATAGGTGATGTCTTATTTGTAGATGCCAATGGTATAAAAAAGATATAATTTTATATAATTAAAAAAAAGCTGGTAAATAAATTAAACCCAGATTTTCCAATGGAAAATCTGCCCTCCGGGCCGACAATTTGTAAGTAAATAAAGATCATATACTTAGTTACTTACATTACGCAATATGATTT
>PFVA01000144.1:14919-17592 GCA_002790365.1 Ignavibacteriales bacterium CG_4_9_14_3_um_filter_30_11 | reverse complement strand
AAAATAAAGGCTGGTGTAGTTTTAACAGGAGGTGGATCTTTACTTAAAGGTTGTACAGAACTAGCACAAGAAGTACTAGGCCTTCCGGTAAGGATCGGTGTCCCACAGTCACTTGGAGCCGGATTATCAAACGAAATTGAAAGTCCAGAATTTGCAACAGTTGCCGGATTAATTAGAGGCATACCTGGTGGCAAATCGAGTGAATATCAAAGTTTAGTGAAAACTAAAAATAAAAAAGGGAATACACCCTTTTCTAAATATGTAAAAAGAGTTAAAGATTTTTTTGATGAATTATAAACTAAATAAATAAAGAGGTAAAACCATGTCAAAATTTGCAACAATAGATAGGGGAACTCCTATGTCAGCTATCCTTAAAGTAGTTGGTGTTGGCGGTGGCGGATGTAACGCCATTGGAAGCATGATTAACAGAGGATTAACTGGTGTAGAATATGTTGCAGTAAATACTGATGCTCAAGTATTGGATAACAGCAGTGCTACACATAAAATTCAAGTAGGCACTAATATTACAAGAGGTCTTGGTGCCGGGGCTGACCCTAATGTTGGCAGAAAATCTGTTGAAGAAGATAGAGAAAAACTATCAGAAGTTCTTTCCGGAAGTGATATGGTTTTTATTACTGCTGGAATGGGTGGCGGAACCGGTACGGGAGGTGCTCCTGTAATTGCTTCAATTGCACAATCAACCGGTGCCTTAGTTGTAGGTATAGTTACCAAACCATTTAAATGGGAAGGTAAAAAAAGAATGCAGAATGCTGAAATTGGTATTCAAGAATTAAGAGCTCATGTAGATAGTTTAATTGTAATACCAAATGAAAGGTTGCTAAGCATTCTTGACGCTAATATAAACGCCTTTGATGCATTTGATAAACCAAATGAAGTTTTATATGAAGCAACTAGAGGAATAGCTGATATAATAACTGTTGAAGGAAGAATCAATGTTGATTTTGCCGATGTTAGATCTGTAATGAACCAAAGCGGTGAAGCTTTAATGGGTTGCGGAATTGCAAGCGGAGAAAATAGAGCAATTGAAGCTGCACAAAAAGCTATATCAAGTCCATTATTAGAAGGTCTAAATATTAAAGGAGCTAAGAGTATTCTTCTAAATGTAACCGGCTCAAATAATTTAACAATGCACGAAATAAACGAAGGTAACAATGTTATTTTTGAAGCAGCCGGAGAAGAAGCAAATGTTATATTTGGTTGCGTAAGAAAAGATGAAATGAACGATTATGTTTCTTACACAGTTATTGCTACAGGATTTTCTTCTGCTAGGTCTAAACTAACTATTACCAAACAAGAGAAGAATGAAAAAGATATTTTTAGAGGCGGCGGATTTGATTTCTTAAAATCAACTGATGTTGACCAAGATGACTTAAATGTTCCAACTATAATGAGAGTGAATAAACCCAAAGCTACTTTAGATAATGAAGAAGATATACCGGCTGAAAGTGGTTTTAAATTTGAATCATCTAGATATAATTGGGCAAAAGATAAAGCAGAAAAGAAAAAGGAAGAAGAAATAAATTCTAATGACGATGAAGACAGCTCTTCATTTTTAAGAATGATTATGGATTAATAGTAAAAAAAATATTAAATGTCATCCAAAGGAGGAACATTAAAGAAAATTAATGCTGAAAATTATAAGAGATACTTTATTTATTTCAGTAGAACAATAATTAAATATTAAGTAACTATTTCAAATTTGTAAACTGAGTTGGAAAATCAAGATCAGCTTCTTTAACCAGTTTAATAACTGATTGAAGGTCATCTATTTTTGAACCTTGTACCCTTACCTGTTCATCTTGTATTTGTGCATTTACTTTTAAATTTGAATCCTTAATCAACTTTGTAATTATTTTTGCATTTTCTTTAGATATACCGGATCTCAAGTTTATTTTTTGTCTTAAAGAACCACCTGAAGCACTTTCTGGTTCACAGAATTCCAATGCTTTAGGTGAAATACCTCTTCTTATTAACTTTGTTTCAAGTATATCAACACTCGCTTTTCTAGAATAATCGTCTTTAGTAAGAATTGTTAAAATTTCATCTTTTTTGCTTAGTGTTAATTCTGTATGTGAATCTTTAAGATCATATCTTTGTGAAATTTCTTTTAATGATTGATTAACTGCATTATCTATTTCTTGAAAATCCACATCAGAAACTATATCAAATGAGTGATTTTTTGCCATAATAAATCCTTTTATTAATTTCAATTAGAATTTTTTCAGTCGGGGTGATAGGATTCGAACCTACGGCCTCGTCGTCCCGAACGACGCGCGCTAACCGGACTGCGCTACACCCCGAAAATTTTTAACAAAAAATTCTGCAAACACCTTTTTAATGTATCCTTTATTTTTCAATCATTTTAATTTTAATTCAAATCTATTTGCTTCAACTTTAGTTTCAAAATATCTCACAAATATCAATCAACCTCCCCGGCCTGTCGGGGCTAATCCAGCAAAGGCGGACAAGCTGGTCCCGATGATATTGTGGCTACACTAAGAAAACTAATGAAACATAAAATCTAATATGCTAAACTAAGCAAAAATAATTTTTAATAATAACAGTTAAAATATAGTAGAATTTATAATTATCCCAGATTTTCCATTGGAAGATCTGCCCTCTGGGCCGACAATTTGTAAGTAAATAAAGATC
>PFVA01000144.1:0-14884 GCA_002790365.1 Ignavibacteriales bacterium CG_4_9_14_3_um_filter_30_11 | reverse complement strand
TTAACCCCACTATATAAAATGTTTTATAAAAACATTTTATGAGCGGCCTTCGGCAAAAAATTCATTTCCAATGAATTTTTTGGTATTATTATTTTTTTATGTAATATTAAAGTGGTGGTCTCTTTTATATTTTAGATAAAATAAAAACTTTACTTTTAGATACCTTTAAATTAAGTTTGTGTTAATTAAAATTTAATTACCTTTAAATCTATCCCGTGAGATAGGAAAGGAAAATGAAAGAGATAAAATTTCAAATAATAATAAACCTCTGAGGAATAAATCCAAAGAGGATTTTTTGTATATGGACATAAAATCAAAAGTAATTGATTCTGAGGGATTTCAAAGAATAATTTCTAGAATATCACACGAAATTCTTGAAAAAAATAAGGGTACAAAAAATCTTATTTTAATGGGAATGAGAACTAGGGGAGAATTCTTGGCCAGAAGAATCCAACAGAAAATTGAAGAAATAGAACAAATTGAACTCCCTTTGGCTATTTTGGATGTAACTCTTTATAGAGATGATTTCAGAACAAGGTTGAAGCAGCCTGAAGTTTCATTTTCTAATATTACTTTAGATATTACTGAAAAGGACATTATTTTAATTGATGATGTGCTTTATACCGGTCGTACTGTAAGATCAGCGATGAATGCAATAATGGATCTTGGTAGACCCGGCACAATTCAATTTGTAGTTCTTGTTGATAGGGGGCATAAAGAATTACCTATCAAAGCAGATTATGTCGGTAAAAATATTCCAACATCCTTAAGAGAAGAAATAAAAGTTAAAATGCAGGAGGTTGACGGCGAAGATGCTATCTATCTTGTAGAATTAAAGGAAGAAAAAGAAAAATAATATGCCATTATCAAATCGTCATTTACTTGGTTTAGAAGGGGTTCCTAAAGAAGATATTCAATTAATTTTAGATACAACTACAACTTTCAGAGAAGTATTGGAGCGACCTATTAAAAAAGTACCAACTCTTCAGGGTAAAACAGTAGTTAATTTATTTTTTGAAAATTCAACACGCACTAGAATATCATTTGAACTGGCAGAAAAAAGATTATCTGCAGATGCTGTAAACTTTTCATCATCCTCTAGTAGTGTAAGTAAAGGCGAAACACTTAAAGATACTATGAGAAATATTGAAGCTATGAAAGTAGATATGGTTGTTGTTAGACACTCTGCTGCCGGCACTCCAAAATTTTTAACTAATATTTGTGATTCTAATATTATTAATGCTGGTGACGGAATTCACGAACATCCTACACAAGCTTTACTGGATATATATTCAATTCGTGAAAAACTTGGAAAGCTTGAAGGGTTAAAAGTCTGTATAGTTGGTGATGTGGCTCATAGTAGAGTTGCATTGTCAAATATTTTTGGACTTATAACGATGGGTGCTAAAGTTTCTGTTTGCGGACCTTCAACAATGATTCCAAGAAATATTGAAGAGCTTGGAGTGGATGTAATTTATAATATTGATGAAGCAATCCAGGAAAATAATGTGCTAAATGTTTTAAGAATTCAACTAGAAAGAAAAGCTCGTGAGTATTTTCCGTCAATAAGAGAATATGCAAAATATTTTGGTATAACTGAAGAAAGACTTGAAAAAAATGGAAAAGATATTGTTATTATGCATCCCGGTCCAATTAACAGAGGTGTTGAGTTATCTGCAGCTGTTGCAGACGGATTGCATCAAATTATATTACAGCAGGTAACAAACGGTGTTGCAGTAAGAATGGCTGTTCTTTACTTGCTTGGAACTATGAATTAAAGGAATTAAAGATGAAAATTGTTTTCAATAATGTAAATGTTGTTAATCCAGAAAGTAAAATAAATGAAAAAAAATCTTCAGTATTAATTGAAGATGGAATAATAATTAAAATAGGAAAATTATCTTCTTCAGAATTAAAGGGTGCCAAAGAATTTGATCTTACTGGAAAATATATTGTACCGGGCTTTTTTGATATGCATGTTCATCTTCGTGAACCAGGTAGAGAAGATGAAGAAACTGTAAAATCAGGTTGTAACAGTGCTGCTAATGGAGGATTTACAGGAATTGCTTGTATGCCAAATACTGAGCCTGCAATAGACACAGCTGAAGTTGTAACTTTAATTAAAAAACAAGCTGAAGGAAATATAGTAGATGTAAAAGTAATTGGTGCTGCAACTCAAGGTAGAAATGGTGAAATGATATCACCGATGGCAGAATTATGTGAAGTGGGTGCAGTCGGTTTTTCAGATGATGGTGTTGCAATTAAAACAGCTGCAATTCTAAAAAGAGCATTGGAATATTCAAAAATGTATGATGTGCCTATTATTGAACATTGCGAAGATGAATCACTGTCTGGTGGTGCAATGAATGAGGGATTTAATTCTACTTTACTTGGCTTGCCTCCAATTCCATCCATAGCAGAAGATCTTATAGTTATGCGTGGAATTCTTATGGCTGACTACACAAAAGGGAAATTTCATGTTGCGCATATCAGTACAAAAAATTCAGTTGAAATGGTTCGCAAAGCAAAGAAAGAAGGAATAAATATTACGGCAGAAGTCACTCCTCATCATTTTACTCTGACTGATGACGCAGTTAAAACTTATGATACTAATACTAAGATGAATCCACCTTTGCGTGAGAAAAAGGATGTTGAAGAAATTATAAAAGGTTTAAAAGATGGAACAATTGATTGTATTGCGAGTGATCATGCACCACACGCTGATGAAGAAAAAGAAGTAGAATTTGAATTTGCACCTAATGGAATTATCGGTCTTGAAACACAAATAGGATTAGCATTAACCGAACTATTTCATAAAAACATTTTATCATTAGAAGAAATAATTTATAAAATGTCTATAAATCCTAGAAAAATTTTAAGATTACCAATACCTAAATTTAACAAAGGTGAAATGGCTAATTTTACCATTTTGGATCTGGATGAGATCTGGACTGTTGACATTTCTAAGTTTAAAAGTAAATCAAAAAATTCACCCTTCAATAAAATGATACTATCGGGGAGAGCAGTAGGAATAATAAATAATAAAAAGATGTTTTTTGATTATAATTTTATAAATATTTAAAAATAAAATTCTTTTTTATCTACATCCCTCTGTATACAAAAACATACATAAAAACTGTTAAAATGCTAAAATAATAGTGTTTTAAGCTAAAAATGATTGGCACTTAATTTGGTTACTTCATATCAAAACTTTATGAGGTAATTAAAATGAAAACAACAATCAAAATATTTTTATTAGCATTTTTAACATTAGTTTTATCATCCTGCGGGGTTAATGATCCTTTTGAATTTTTTGATACCACACCGCCGGCTCCACCTACAGGCATTGTTGTTTTAAATGGTGATGAAAGAGTAGATCTTTCTTGGTTACAAAATAGAGAAGATGATGTTGCCGGTTATAATATTTACAGTAGTTTTTCATATAATGGAAGGTATACATTAATAGGTCCTTCAGATGATAATTATTTTGTAGACTTTGGTGTCTCTAACGGTAGTACATATTATTATGCTGTTACTGCTTACGATTATAACGGTAACGAAAGTGATTTGAGTTATGATGTTATATATACAACACCAAGACCAGAGGGATATAATCAATCTATTTTTGATTACAGAAATTTTCCAAATAATAGCGGATATACTTTTAATTCATATTCTGTTGTTTCTTTTGATGATGATGCTGCGGATTTCTTCTTTGAAAATTATAATGGTACATTTTATTTAGATGTTTGGGATGATACTGACATTCAAGATATGGGAAGAACAATTGATATTTATGATGTATCAGTAGCTCCAATAAATGGTTGGTCAACTACAAAAGATGCAATAGCTATTGAAGGACATACTTATGTATTGTGGACCTGGGATAATCATTTTGCTAAAGTTAGAATTTCTTCTATAACAAACGATAGAATTACTTTTGACTGGGCATTCCAATTGGATGAAGGTAATCCATTACTAAAGACAAAATCGATTACTAAGAAAAGAAATTCAATAAAAAGGAACACAATTCGTAAATAGCATTGAATTATTTTCTAAGCCGATCATTTAAAGTTTGATAAATTAGTGTAATAAAAACTTTAATGATCGGTTTATTTTTATGCACACTTATTATAGATAAACTCTATAAGATTGATTAAATTACAATCAATAAAAGCTATGAAATTTACAAAAATTATAATATTATTTCTTTTATTTATTTTTAATTCAAACCATAATTATGTTTATTGTCAATCTAAAATAGATCCATTTAACAAAAAAACTGAAAATCAAACTATCCTCAGTTTAAAAAAACTGCAACACTTACAGAATTTAGAAATCCAACAAAACGCATATAATGAATTTAAAATTATTGAAAAAGCAATAATACAAGGTGATATATCTGTGTTAACTAGCTATTTTAATTCAAGAACTTATCTTAATCTAGCTAATGGAGTTAGTGGTTATTATAGCAATAATCAAGTTTACTATGTTTTGAACAATTATTTTTTAAATCATAGAGTTAAATCTTTTTCATTTAGTGAAATTGTAACTAATGTGAATACTTCTTACGCAATTGGTTCATATGATTTTAATACCCGAAACGGAAGAAAATCTCTCAGGGTTTATGTCTCTCTTAAAAAAATTCAAGACGAATGGAAGATATTACAGATTACATTTAACAAATGAATAATAAGGTCTTCAAAAACATTAGAGGTAACAAGAAATATTTATATATAGTATTTTTTCTTGTTGCATTATTTTTTTTAACTGGATTAATTACTCCTTTTATACTGAAGAATTTAAGCAGCAACTGGAATGATAAAGTTTCAGAAGAAATAACAGAAATTGAAACCTCAGTTGTAAAAATATTTAATAAAAAAGAACAAAAATTATTATATATTTCTCAACAAATTAAACTTGATTTACTTGAGACTTTAAGTCCGAAGAACAGAACCTATGCAAATTTAATTAAACTCATAAATAGTGATAATCTTAATAATTATTCTATAGAAGTATTAGCTCCTAATGGTAAACTGATTGCATGGAATAAGACCATTGCAATACCGTCCAACAATATTTTACCACTTTCTTTTCCTGCAGGCCACATTAATTTTTATGAGTCAGATTTAATTACTTATCTATCAGTCACTGATACTATTCTTATTGAAAATGAGCAATTTTATTTCAGTGTCTCTTTACCAATTGAAAAAAAATATAAATTAAACACACCATATTATCAATCTATTAGCTTTTCAGATGAATTAACAAAAATATTTAAGGTTAATTTTAATGTGTATTATTCTCCATTTGCTGAAAAGGAAACAAATAATCTCACCTATTCTTTTGAACTTTTAAATAAAAGTAATGAAAAGATTGCACTAGTAAGTTTTAGCAAACCCTTATTAGAAAATAGCTTGAGTGAGATAAGTACTTACTCCTCCCTAATTCAGTCGTTATTGTTAATATTTTCTTATCTGCTCATAATTCCAACTTACAGGAAAGAGTTTAAAAACTTAAACTATGAAGGTTTAAAAATTCTAAAACTTGGTTTTTACCTGTTATTGTTTAGGATACTGTTATTCAGTTCGAAAGACCTGTTTGATTTCTTGATTCCTGATGTCACTAATCCGGCATATTTTTCATCAAAATTTGCTTTTGGCTTGGTAAAATCACCATTTGATTTTTTTATAACTGTCTTATTTTCTTTAATTATAAGCATAAAAATATTTCAAGTATGTAAAAGATTATTATTTAAAAATAGAAGTTCAAAATATTGGAGTTATTTTAAGTATTTTGCTATTCCATTTCTTTTGGTTTTGTTTTTGTATCTAATAAGAGGATTAAATGCTTCAGTTAAAAGCGTAATATTTGATTCAACTTTAAGATATTTTAAAGAACCTGATCTTATTCCAAATCTACCAAACCTACTTATGAGCTTAAATGTTCTGATACTTGGAACATCTTTCATTTTAGTTCTAATTGTAATTATACTTTTCTTTTTGTCTTTTTTAAAAAGTGAAAAGAAAAGAAAATCGATTATCTTCGTTGCTATTCTATTTATAATACTTCAAGCTTCAGGATATTTTTTCATTGGACTGCAACCTACCCCACTAATAACATTTGTATTAATCTTTATAATTATAACACTGCTATTTATAATTTCTTTAAGAATATATTTCATAAGACCAAACTCTATCTACAATTATTTTTATATAACAATAATTGCTTCCGTTATTGTAGTATCACTAATGAATTATTTTAATCTTGATTTGGAAAAAGAATCTTTAAAAACTACGGCATTAGAAATAAATAGATCTAATAATAATTTGTTGGAATTTTTTGTTAATGAATTACTTCTAGATGCCTCAGACAATGGTAATGTTAAAAGTGCTTTCTTAATTCAAAATAAAAATTATAATGCTTTAGCATTTCAAATTTGGAGCGGTTCTTCTTTGCAGAAAGAATCTCTACCTTCTTCAGTTGTAATATTTAACAGAAATAAAGAAGTGGTTGGTAAGTTTGACCTTGGGCTAGGGAGAGATGCAATTTTAGATAAAAAATATTTATTTGAAGTAAATTTTAAGCCACAAATATTTGAATTAATAGACTCGGAGTTACCATCTACTTCTATTATTACAGGTTATGTACCGGTAAAACTGAATAATATTACTGTTGGGTTTATTTCTGCGACTGTAAAATTTGATCTTGAAAATATAGGACTTCAAACGATACCTAACTTTTTATCATCAAATCTTAATATTGTAAATTCAGTAATTAATTTAGATCAACTTCAAATATTTACATTCGTAAATTCAAAAGTATCTCAAATATTTGGTAACCTTTATCCTTCATTGGATCAAGTTAAGCCCATTATATATGCAGAATTTTCAAAACTTAATGAAGCTTGGATTTATCTAAACTTAAATAATGAAAAATATTTAACATATGTATTAAAATCTGAGGTTGATAATATAGATAAAATTATTTCAGTCTCTGTTCTTGAAAAAAACCTTTCATGGAATTTATATAATTTCTTTAAGTTATTTATTATCCAAATAATTTATTCTTTAATTTTATTAATATTTTTGTTTGTATTTAATATTAAACAAGTTGTTTTTACTTTTAGAACTCAATTATTAATTGCTTTTCTTATTATATCCATTATTCCTGTTGTACTATTAGCGATCTATAATAGAAGTGTTGTAAAGGAAAAATCTTTTGCTGCAATTTCTCAAGGACTAAATGAAAGGTCAAAATATGTAGAAGGTCATATAAATTCGCAGATTATTAAACATGGTAAAAGACCATTAGAAATTAATTTTGATAATGCTGCAAAAGAACTTGGAATCTCATTTTCTGTATTTCGTGGTGCTGATCAAATATTTAGTTCTAAACAGCAATTCTATGATTCTAAAATATTTAATACAAAATTTGATCCAATCGCTTTTTATTATTTGAATTATCTTAATTACAGAAAATATATTGATGACGATAATTTAGATAATTTCAATTACCAGACACTATATAAAAAAATTATATTAAATAATGAGAACTATATCATTAGTGTTAATAATGCATTCAATAAAATAACTGTACCTTTTTCTGTTATTGATGCCGATGTATTTCTATTTGGGATGTATTCATTTGCTGTAATATTAATAATTTTATTCAGTACAATTATTGCCAATAGAATATCCTATCCAATTCGTAAACTTACAGGTGCAGCTAAGTCAATAGGACAAGGTGATTTTGATATATCTTTAGATGTTAAAGAGAAGGGAGAAATAAAGGAACTTGTGGAAGGATTTAATACTATGGCTCGGGAGATACAAAAAAATCAAATTAATATGGCAGAGTTAGAAAGAGAAAATGCATGGAAAGAAATGGCTAAACAAGTTGCTCACGAAGTTAAAAATCCTCTTACACCTATGAAATTAGCTGTTCAACAATTATTAATTGCCTATAACGATAAAAAGAAAAATTTTGGTACAACATTAAAAAAATTGTCAGAAACAATATTAAGTCAAATTGAAAACCTAAATTTAATCGCAAGTGAATTTTCAAACTTTGCAAGAATGCCATTATCAAAATTAGAAAAAACTGATTTATTGGAAGAAATTTCTAGAACATGTGATCTCTTCTTAGATGAAAATATTAAAATAGAATTTACTACCAATTTAAAGGAAGCATCAAAGTATGCCGATGCAACAGAGTTGAGAAGAATGATGATCAACTTTATAAGAAATTCTATGCAAGCTGAAAGTACAATTATAAAGATTAATCTAGATCAAGTTAAAAAAGAATATCAATTATTAATTGAAGATAATGGCAAAGGAATTTCTACTAAAGATAGAGAGAAGATATTTAATTCTAATTTTACAACCAAAGAAAAAGGAATGGGCTTGGGTCTTTTCTTGGCTAAAAGATATATTGAAAGTTTAGAAGGTAAACTTTCTTTACTAAAATCTTCAAAAATTGGTACAACATTTAAAATTATTATTCCTTTAGATCTAAACGAATAGCAAAAAATTAATGTATATACTTACACCACATCAAAAAAAGGCATTAGAGTACAAACATCACATTTCACTTTCTGCAAATGCCGGATCCGGAAAAACATTTGTCCTGACCAAAAGGTATTTACAAATTGTCGAAAAGGAAGAAATAAGTCTGCGTGAAGTTGCAGCAATAACCTTTACCGAAAAAGCAGCGAGTGAATTATATAAGAAAATCACAAGTGAAGTTGAAAAAATATTAAACAGTAATTTAACTCAAAAAAAATATGAAAAATGGAATAGAATTAGAAGGGAATTAGTATCAGCACACATTTCTACTATTCATTCTTTTTGTGTAGATATTTTAAAGCAATTTCCTGTTGAAGCAAATATTGATGCAAATTTTACTCCGATTGATACAATAAATTCAGATGAATTAATTGAACTATCTATAGAAGATGAAATAAAAAAATCTTTTAATGATAAAGTTAAAAGTGACGACATAAAAAGGATAATTCGTATAGTTGGTTCTAAATTTAATTTAAGTAATATTCTAACAGATATTGTAAAAGACAGAAGGAAGCTGCCATTCATAAATGATTTGTTTTCAATCAATATTGATGAAACAATTAGTAATTATTCTAAAAAATATATAGAGTATTTAGAAAAAATATTTGCCAACGATATTCTCAAAATAAAAGATAAAATTGAATTTATTAATGAATTAGTCCTTTCCAAAAAAAATGATAATACATTCGGAGTTGAGATTAAAAATCTACTCTCCAAAATCAACTCTGATAGATCAACCAAAGAAAATTTGATAACATTTAAAGATATTGGGGGACATTTATTAACCGGCAGTTATGAAGTTAAGAAAAGAGGTTATTCACAAAATATATTAAGTGAAGATAATAATGATGAAATATTTTTTATTGAAGAATTTTATAGTAAACTAAAAAATTTCAATTTTGAAATTGATGAAGCAGAAATCAATAAAAAGTTAGCAGATTTTACACTTAGCATAGCAAAAACATCTCAAAACTGTATTGATAATTATGAACAAAGAAAAAACGAGAAGGGGCTTTTAGACTATGAAGATATATTACTTCATACAAAAAAGATAATTAGCAATCCTAATGTTCTTGATGAACTAAGTAAAAAATTCAAGTATATCATGATTGACGAATATCAAGATACAAATGAAATTCAGTACAGTATTTTTCTTCCAATATTGGATTATCTGAAAAAAGGTAATTTATTTATAGTTGGAGATGAAAAACAGAGTATTTATAGATTTAGAGATGCCGACTTAAATATTTTTAATAAAACAAAAGAAGATATTAAAGAATTAGAAGGCAATGATTTTTTACTTTCTTTACCTGATAGCTTTAGAATGTCTCCAGCTATTGCTGCATTTACTAATCATGTCTTCCAAAATATCTTTATAAATCCGAACCCATTGTATAACGAAGTAGAATATTCTGAACTTGTCTGTGCAAATGATGATGACATAGAGGGTAAAATAGAATTATTGATAACTGATAAAAATGAAACAGAAGAAGGAAAATCTGAACCTGAATTAATTTCCAAAAGAATTATTAAACTTATAAGTAATGATAAATGGGAAATAAAGGAAAAAGATGAAAAAAGAACTTTACAATGGCAAGATATTTCAATTCTCTGTAGAAAAAGAAAATATTTTAAAGAATTAGAAAACACATTTATTAAATATAAAATTCCTTATACAATTGTTGGAGGACAGGGCTTTTATCAAAGACAACTGATTTATGATGTTCATAATTATTTTTCTTTCTTATTAAATAGTAAAAACAACACTGCACTAATTGGGATTCTAAGGTCGCCATTTTTTAATGTATCTGATGCATCATTATTTGAAATATCTTTGAGGAAAGGTGATTGTTATTGGGATAAGCTTAATGATTATTCAACAAAAAATATTAAAGTAAAAAAAGTAGTTGAACAATTAAAAGAGAATCTTAAACTTGTATCAAATTCTGATTATTCTTTTGTATTAAGAAAAATTATATCTGAAACTCCTTTTATTTCAACTCTTTCCTCAAGAATAAATGGCAAGCAGGAAATTGCTAATCTTAATAAACTTATTTCAATTACAAACAATTATTCTCAGAATCCTTTTACTACTTTGTATGATTATGTCGAATTTTTAAGCTCAGCAATTAATAAAATTAGTGATGAAGCGCAAAGTAATTTATCAGTAGAATCTTCTGCAGTAAAAATTATGACTTTGCATCAAGCTAAAGGATTGGAATATCCTGCAGTATTTTTATATAAATGTGGTGAAAAAGAAAAATTTAGGAGTAAAAATATTATTATTGATAGAGAGCTTGGTATTTTAACAAAACTTCCTTCAGATGAAGGATATTTTTATGAGTTTACTGAACCGCCATTGTTAAGTATTTACAATGTTATAAATGAAAGAAAAGAACAAGCTGAAATGAAGAGATTACTTTATGTTGGAGTAACTAGAGCTAAAAATTATTTATTTATTTCTGCAGCTAAATCAAAAAATTATGAAAATTCTTTTTTGGGTTCATTAATCCCATCATTGAATTATAATGGGAATTCAAATGAATTAAAATTTACAACCAAACTGAATTATTTAGTTACTGATGGGAGTAATTATAAAAATATAATTAAAGATATTCATCTTGTTATACCAGTAGTCCAATCTGTTGATGATATTTCAGAAATAATTGAAATCAATAATGAATCGGTTAAAGATGACAAGGAGATAAATCCGGATACTATTACAGATAGTCAATCTGAAGAAATAATTTCTGCTACCAAAATTGCAGTGTATTCTCAATGTCCTCAAAAATATAATTTCACTTATGATCTTGGCTTAACTAAATTGTATGAAAATTATAAAAGAGCAATTAGTGAAAACCCTAGTGAAAAAGGCTTTGAATTTACTTCAAAAGAATCTAATGGAGATAATGATAACAATGTATTTATAAATAATGCATACCCGGCAGATCTAAAAGGGAAAATAATTCACAGAATATTACAAGAAAACATAAATTTATCGGCTTTGGAAGAATACTTAAATAAAGTTTTAATTGATAGTAATGTAAATAACAAAGCAAAAAATAATTTTGTTGATGATATAAAAAATGATCTAACATTTTTTTATAATTCTAATATATATTCAGAAATAAATTCTTCTAAAGATTATAAGAATGAGTATGAAGCTTATCTAAAAGAGAATGATTATTATTTATTCGGTATAATAGATAAAATTATTTTTAATGAAAATTCTATTACAATAATAGATTACAAAACTGATAATATTTCAGAAGTACAAATTAATGATAGAATTGAAAATTATTTGCCACAACTTAAATTTTATTCATATATTATTTTGAAATTATTTCCTTCAGTAAATAAAATTAATATTAAATTAATATTTGTAAAGCATCCCAATAATGTGTTTAGTAAATCAATTACAAAGGAGGATCTAAATTCCTTTGGATTATTCTTAAAAAAGAGTGTTGAAAATACGAGGATTCATAATTACAGTAAGAATCTAAAGCATTGTTCTAAATGTTTGTTTACAGATTTAAATGGTAACTGTATTAAAAAATAAAGCTTTACAAAAAAGTAATTCCTTCATAAGTATATTTATATTTCTTATCGTGTCTATATTAATTGGATGCAGTAGCAGTAAAGATATCTATTACGAATTACCATTAGAATTCAGACAACCTCAGAAGAAAATAGAATTTATAGAAAATTACAGGCACTATTTAAAGGGTATAAAAATATTTATTGATCCGGGTCATGGGGGAAACGACAGAAAAAATGTTGGATTTGAAGGGAATGTAGTAGAGGCCGATATAAATCTTAATGTAGCATTAGTTCTTGCAGAATATTTAAGAGAAGCTAATGCTGATGTTTATCTTTCAAGAGATAAAGATACAACTATTACATTAGAAGATCGTTCTAAAATGGCTGACAGTGTAAATGCAGATATATTTATAAGCATTCATCACAATGCCCCGGGTGCTGCAGATGATATTTGGACAAATTACACTTCTACATACTATCATTCTAAACCCGGTAACTATAACTTTAACCCTATAAACAATGATTTAGCAAAATATATACAACGGGATCTGGCATACGCAATGCGTAATTCAGGAGGACCGTATTCTTTTGATGGCACATATTCTGATTATATTATTTACCCAAGTGATGGATTTTATGTTTTACGGAATTCCAAAATTCCTGCAGTATTAATTGAAAGTGGTTTTACAACGCATCATAATGAATCTCAAAGATTAATAGACCCTTTATTTAATAGAATAGAAGCGTGGGGAATATTCAGAGGACTTTGCAGATTTTTAAAAGCGGGCATACCTAAAATTAATTTTGAATCAGAAAGTGATACAGTAAATGCAAATATTAACGAACTTAACTTTTCTATTACAGATTCATTAAATATAATTCCAAATTCAATCACTGTTAGGATTGATTCTATACTGTCCAATGATTATTCTTTTAATGAAAAAAATAATTTATTAATAATAGACATCTTCAAATTAGAAAAAGACGAACATATTATTAAAATTACAGCTGCTAATATAAATGGGATTCATTCATTTCCTTTTGAAAAGGAAATTTTTGTTATAAAAAATAAAACTATTAAAGGAATTAAGTAATGCTTAATTATGTCTGGATTGCTTTATTATTTTTGGGAATTGGTGCTGCACTTACAACAGATATTATAGACAACAATCAAAATAAATTCCATAACAATAAAAGAATAACTGTAAAGGTTTATTTTAAAGACGGAATTGAAAAAGATCTTTATATTAAAATAAATTCAGATGTTACCGTAAGTAAAAATGAGTTTAACAAAATATTTTCAAAAAATATCAATTCAGATCTAACTTTTAATTCAGTAGTAACATTTGATAAAGACACTACTTCCGCTAAAGCCAATTTAATAATAACAGACGGTATGCCTGATGTTGTCAAATCAATAGCAAAAGCTTCCGGCAAAGACAATGATATTAATGCCACAATTTATTTTAATAATGGAAATGCATCAATTATTTTTGAAAAAGTATCATTTATTAATTTAAAAAATGTTACTAATGCCGCTTTAGAATATGCCGGGATTGCAGTAAATATTGCTTTGGGTCTTATAGGTATTATGGCATTGTGGATAGGAATTATGAAAGTTGCAGAAGATGCAGGGCTAATAAAAGTAATTGCAAAAGTTGTTAAACCTCTTACAAAATGGCTTTTTCCAAATGTACCTTCAGATCATCCTGCAATGGGTTCTATGATTATGAATATTTCTGCAAATATGCTTGGACTTGGTAACGCTGCAACTCCTTTCGGGTTAAAAGCCATGGAAGAGCTTGAAGAATTGAATCCCAAAAAGGGAACTGCTACAAATGCAATGTGTACTTTTCTTGCAATTAATACAGCCGGCATTACATTAATTCCCGCTACTGCTATTGCAGTAAGAGCGGCTGCAGGCAGTTCAGATCCAGCAATAATTATCGGTACTTCTTTATTTGCATCATTTTGTGCTACAATAGCGGGAATATTTTCTGCTAAACTTTTTGAAAAATTTCCACTAAAAAAAGGCGAATTTAAAATTTGGCTTAAAGAAAATTCAAAGTTTTTTACAATTCTATTTTTATTAATTGCTGTTGTTTTAATCTTTTCTTTTACTGGATTTGGTAAATCTGTTGCTTCTACTTTTTCTTTCATAAATGTTTCTTCTTTTAAAACTGTAATACAATTATTATCTACTCTGGCAATACCATTGTTGATAGTAATATTTTTAGGTTACGGTCTGATTAAAAAAGTAAAAGTTTACGAACAATTTGTTGAGGGTGCAAAAGAAGGATTTCAAATTGCCATAAAAATTATTCCTTATCTGGTTGCAATGCTTGTTGCAATTGGTATATTCCGTGCCGGTGGTGCAATGGAATGGTTAAAATTTGTTGTACAACCCGTAACTGATTTTATCGGTATGCCTGTTGATGCTCTACCGATGGCGCTGATGAGGCCTCTGTCAGGCAGTGGTTCACTTGGAATAATGGCTGAAATTATTTCTGTTCACGGCCCTGATTCATTTATCGGTATATTAACTTCTACATTTTACGGCAGCACTGAAACAACTTTTTATGTTCTGGCACTTTATTTTGGTGCGGTAAATATTAAAAAAACAAGACACGCTTTGCCCGCCGGATTAATTGCTGACATTACAGGAATTTTAGCCGCTGTGTTTATTGTAAGACTACTTTTTGTATAAGGATCTAGTTGAAACAGAGTTTAAGTCTTTTATCGTTCGTACTGTTTATTTATTTTTTTATTTGCTATTG
>PFVA01000003.1 GCA_002790365.1 Ignavibacteriales bacterium CG_4_9_14_3_um_filter_30_11 | reverse complement strand
GGAGAAATGAAATATGGAGCTGGTACTGTTGCCGCTGAAAAATTAGGGGCAAAAGAAATTGTTGACCCACGACCATACACAGTAAAATCAATTACTGATACTTTTAAAAAATATCCTAATATTGGTGTTCTGTTACCTGCAATGGGATATGGAAAGGCACAAATGAAAGATCTGGAAAATACTATTAACAGAACAAAATGTGATTCAGTTGTAATTGGTACTCCTATTGATCTTGGAAGGTATATTAAAATCAATAAACCTCACACAAGAGTTAAATATGATTTACAGGAAATTGGCACTATTACAGTTGAAACTGTTTTAAAAGAAAAAGGAATTATTTGATTCAATTAAAATCTTCTTTGTTCAAAAGAGTTATTGCACAAGTGATAACTCTTTTTTTTATACATTTAAATTTATATATATATTGCTCTGAAATAAAATCGGAATGAATGTGAACTACTATTCTAAAATAATTTTCTACTTTACATTATTTTTTATATTCATAATTCTCTTATGGCTCTTGGATGTTGTAAATACAAATCTAATTGAATTATCTGCTTACTTTTCAATTGTACTGGGAATTAGTATGGCTTTAATTTCCTTTGGCAATAATAAAAAAGTTGTTTTGTTTTTAGGCACAATCATCTTCTTTATAGGGCTTGTCTTTTTTATTTTAAATAGCTTCAATTTTTACCAGATCAACAGATTAATTTTACCTTCGTTTATCTTAATAATCGGCACAAGTTTTTTTATACTTTTTATTGATGATTCCTCTAAAAAGAAAAATTTGTTTTTTTCATTTTTCTTTTGGATAGCCGGCTTAATATATATTATGATTTCAGGAGAATTTTCTTTTCCTAAATTTTTTTCATCTATAAAAGAAGTTGCTTACAGTTTCTGGATGGTGATGCTGCTTGTGTTTGGGGCGTATCTTTTCTTAAATAATTACTCTAAAAAATAATTATCTGTTTACAATTGTCCTTCAAGATAAATTAGTTTACCCGGTTTGTTGGCACCTAGTTTTGTTTCTTTAGAAACAATGAATGTAATCTTTTGTTTCGTTGATAATTGGGGTAATTTAAATGAATAATAATCGGGTAAACCTTCTTTTGAAGGTGAATACACTCCTAAAGAAAAATAACTTCTGGAAACATTTACCCAAAGTTGATAAGACATACTTTTTTCCAGTTCAGGCATATTTAGCATCTGGAAAAAACCTTGATTCTTGTCAAAGCTGATAATCAATTTACCATAACTTTCATTGCTGAATTTAGTCGGTGTTAAATTAACCACCGAAACATTTTTTGTGGTTAATAATTCTTGTAAGTCACTGTTCTTTTTAAAGGATGCAGTTAGTCCGCTTATTTGAAATTTTAATGTGTCAGCTTCCTGCTGCAGATTTAAAATTCTAGTGTTTGTTGATAAATACAACCACAAAAATCCGGCAATCATCAAAATGAATAAGAGAAAAATAACAGGAGTGTAATTTTTACTTTTGTTTTCTAAATAAGATTTTCTTTCTCTAATAGGTATATATGTGGATCTTTTAGAAGGCTCAGCAGTTTCATTTACAGCTTTTGGTTTATCAATAGTTTTCTTTTCTTCAATTTTTATTTCTTCTTTTTTCGCAATTATTGGTTCTGTTTTTTTTATTGGTTTAGGTTTTTCTTTTTTATTTAAAAAAGATTTAATATCCCTACCTGTTATTTGAGTTGCTTGTGATGGTCTGAATAGTTCATCTTTTTTTCTTTCAGATGTTACTATTTCAATATCTTCTGTCTCGGTTTTTATGTTTTCTTTATTTAGTGGTTTATCATCATAATTAATTTTTATATTTTCAATAGTATTTTGTTTTAGTAACTCTTCTTTAACTGGGGTAATTGTTTTTTCAGGTTCGTTTTCAGTTGTCTCAATTGTAAGTTTCTTTTTCTTTTCTCTTATTTCATTTTTATATGCATAAAGCTTTTGTGCAACTTTTGATTTTACATCATCGTCCGGTTTTTCTATAGTTAATATAGAAGGAAGAAGTGCTGCAAGATTTTGAAATTCCCCAAGTTCATACCAATTAAAATATTGGTCATGAGATAAATTATCTATAAAAGATGATTGTTCATCACTATCCAGGCATCCGAATGCAAAAGCGCTTATCAAGTCCTGATAATCTTTGTCAATATTCATCATTCACCTTCGGTTAAAAGATTTTCTCTTAAATTATTTGCAGCAATTTTTATTTTTGCTATAACTGTTTGTAATGGAATATTCAATCTCTCTGATATTTGTTGATGAGTTAATCCTTCATAGTAAGCAAGATAAAGAACATACTGCTGAGCATCTGTTAAATTATTAAGTGCAGTTTCAACATTTCCACTTATTGAAGATGCGGTATTTAAATCCAGGGGATCAATTGTTTGGGAAAGCCTTGGTATTATAAATCTATTTTCAAATTCTTCTGAATAATTTATGTTGCCGGCTCCTCCTTTTTTTCGTCTTACTACATCAACAGCTTTATTTCTTGCTATTGATACAAGCCAAGTAAAAGCATTATTTTTTTCTGAATCATATAGTTCAATCTTTCGCCAGATAATTGCAAATACTTCGATCAGTACTTCTTCTGCTAAAACTTTTTTTTCTACAATTTTTTTAATAAGTGTGTAAAGAAGAGGAGAATATCTATCGTATAAAACTTCTAGTGCTTTCGAGTCGTAATTTGCAACCCGAAGCATCAAATCGCTATCTGTTAAATTAGAATTTATAGCCAAGCTAATTGCTTATTTTATTATCTTTAATTGTCTGTTTAAAGTAAAACTAAGTAACTAAAAAATCAATAATTAGAAAGAAACATAAACATATATTGTTTAATTAAATAATTTTATTTTAAGCTTAGTTTTGATTTTACTATTTTTGTACATTATTCATAAAAATTAACAGTTAATGACTTCTAACGAAATAAGACAACAGTTTTTCGAATTCTTTAAAAATAAAGATCATAGAATTGTACCCAGTTCACCGGTTGTTCCTTTTGATGACCCGACTCTTTTATTTACAAATGCAGGAATGAATCAGTTTAAAGATGTTTTTTTGGGACAGGGTAAAAGAGAAT
>PFVA01000064.1 GCA_002790365.1 Ignavibacteriales bacterium CG_4_9_14_3_um_filter_30_11 | reverse complement strand
TTCAGCCCCTCGTCCTCTCTTGCCAGAAGCCTTTCCCCCAATAAACACTTCATCAACTTCAACAATGCCTTGCAATTTTGTTCGGCCACTTAAAACCATTAACCTTCTAAACTTATGAAGCCATGTCCACGAAGTTCGGTAACTACCAAGTCCAAGTATCTTTTGCAGTTCCTTCGCACTTACTCCATTTTTCTGGGCTACAATCCACCATATTGCTTGAAACCAAATCAACAATGGTTTTGTAGACTTATGAAATATTGTTCCATTAGTTACAGTCGTCTCCGTATGACAATCACTACATTCAAAGCGTCCTTTATTCTTTTTCCAATGTCGAATAGAACCACAAATAGGACATTCAAAGCCATTCGGCCACCTAATAGACATTAAATAGTCAATACAATCCTGTTCTGACTTAAACATCTTTTCAAATTCCATTTGATTCCCTGGATAATTCATCCCACAAAGATAATTGTTTACGGGAGAAGATTACATACCCCATTTATATTTATTTGTTTTTTAACAAATCTAATTTATTTTTTAATAAATTATTCAGTAAAGCTGGATTTGCTTTCCCTTTGGTTTCTTGCATTATCTTACCGACAAAGAAGGATATAAGTTTCTCTTTACCCCCCAAATACTCTTCTACTTGTTTAGGGTATAGTTTAATCTGGGTATCTATTAAATCTTCTAAAAGTTTTGTATCAGAAATTTGGATAAAGTTTTTATCACTAATTATTTCCATTGCAGTCTTTTTGTTCAATACCATATCTGCAAAAACTTCTTTGGCAATTTTACCGCTTATTGTTTTATCTAAAATTAGATTTAATAATTCAGCTAAATATTTAGGTGTAATATCAAAATCTTTTATACTGATATTTTGATTATTGATATATCCCAAAACTTCAACCATAATCCAATTACTTAATAATTTATAATCGTTAATATATTTGGCAGATTTATCAAAATAGCCAGCAAGAGGTTTATCATTAGTTAGAATTTGTGCATCGTATTCAGGCAATTGATATTGAGTAATGAATCTCTCAAGTTTTACATCAGGTAATTCTGGTAATTGAGTTCTTAAATTTTCTTCATATTCTTTATCAATAACAACCGGAAAAAGATCGGGTTCTGGAAAGTATCTGTAATCATCTGCTTCTTCTTTATTTCTCATACTTTCAGCTTTATTTTGATCTGCATTCCATAATAAAGTCTGCTGATTTATTTTTTTACCATCTTCTAATAATTCAATCTGTCTATCAATTTCAAAATTGATTGCTCTTACAACATTTTTAAAAGAATTCATATTTTTAATTTCTGTTTTCGTCCCTAATTTTTTTTCTCCAATTTTTCTAATAGAAACATTTGCATCACACCTTAAAGAACCCTCTTCCATATTTCCATCACAAATTTCTAAATACCTTAATATTTGTTGAATTTTTTGCATATAAAGAGAAGCGTCTGCAGCACTTGTTATATCCGGTTTAGATACAATTTCAATAAGTGGAACTCCACAGCGGTTTAGATCGAGCAAAGTATCTGAACCAGAATCATGAATCGATTTACCGGCATCCTCCTCAATATGGATTCTCTCAATTCTAATTTTCTTTCTTTCGTTATTATTTTTAATAATTATAAAACCATCTAAACAAATTGGTTTTTCAAATTGTGAGATTTGGTAACCCTTTGGAAGATCAGGATAAAAATAATTTTTGCGTGCAAAGACAGAATTCTTATTAATTTTACAGTTGGTTGCCATTCCCATTAAAGCAGAATATTCAACTACTTTTTTATTTAGAACAGGTAAAACCCCAGGATGTCCTAGACAAACAGGGCAAACATTTATATTAGGTTCATTTCCAAATTTGGTTGAACAACCACAAAATACTTTTGTTTTAGTAGAGAGTTGGGCGTGTACTTCCAGCCCTATTACCGCTTCAAAATTAGATCTCATTTTAATAATTACAAGGAAGCTGTTTGTGAATTTTTATTTTCATCAAATTTAAGAGAATTTAACTCAGTAATAATTTTGTCCTTTAAAAGATTAAAATCATTTATATATTTTTTATCTAATGGTTTTGAAGAAGGAATTTTTTCTCTTAAAGGGTCAACTTGTTTATTGTTTTTCCAAAATCTAAAACATACATGGTCGCCTATAGCTAATCCAGTATGCCCAACATAACCAATCACCTGTCCTTGTTTTACACTAATACCCGGTATTATTCCAGAAGCTATTTTAGACATATGTAAATATTGTGTAGAATAAGTTCCATTATGTCTTACTTTAACATATCTTCCATTGAACTGGGAATATTTTGCTTCTATAATAACACCATCACCAACTGAATGAATTGGAGTACCTCTAGTTGCAACATAATCTGTTCCTAAATGTGCTTTATAAATTTTTTGAACCGGATGAAGTCTTCTCTTTGTAAATCGGGAACTAATTCTTGAAAATTTTATTGGTGCTTTTAAGAAAGCTTTTCTTAAGCTATTTCCGTTTTCGTCATAATAATTATCATTAGTATCAGTTATAAATTTAATTGCATAAAAACTCTCATCTCTATGAAAGAATTCAGCAGCAATAATTTTATTTATTCCAATGGATTTTCCATCCACGAATTCTTCTTCAAAAACAACTTTATATTTATCGCCTTCCATTATTCTGTAAAAATCTATTTGCCAGGCATAAATTTCAGAAAGGCTAATCACTAATTCTGGGTTTACATTTTGTTCATCTAAAGATTCATACAAAGAATTTGTTATAATTCCGGTTACGGTTTTTCCTTTAATTTCAATTTCTTTCTTAAATATCTCTGCATATAGTGTATCATTAAAATTTAAGACTAAAAAATCAGCAGGAGAAATTTGATATACAAAATATGCCAATGATTTAGCACTGTCTTTTGATGTAAAAGAATAATAGTCATTACCAAAATTTATTTTTCTAAGATCAAAAATATCTTTAGCTAGTAATTGAGATTGGTAAATTCTCCCATAAGGGAGATCTAAATTTGTTAAAATTTTTGAAAGTGTTTCATTTCTTTTAACCGAATAAGAATTTTTATCAAATAATAATGTATCAATACCAAATTCTTTATGTGAGATTTCTTTTTTTATATTGTTTGGAGTATTTGTAACTTTAGTGGTATCAAATTTACTGATAATGATTGCAACAACAATAAAAATAATTAACATTAAACCTGATAATGAAAAAATTATGGCTTTTTTAGTTTTCAATGCACTATAACCAATTGTTTAGAAATAAGTTATTAACTGATGTTACGCAATATGATTTGTGAATTGCCACGACTTTTAA
>PFVA01000267.1:1148-47113 GCA_002790365.1 Ignavibacteriales bacterium CG_4_9_14_3_um_filter_30_11 | reverse complement strand
CAGGGCTTTCAAGGACAGCCAGAGGACCAGTAATGTCAGCGCTACCGGGCAAAGTTCTTATAAATGGAATAATGGAAATAAGAGGAGAAAAAGTTTTTCAGTTAATGTTGATTCAAGGAAGAAATCCTGACTGGTGTTACAAACCATTTTTCGCAAAGTTTGATCCAAATGCAATTTGGTTAAATCACTTAAAGCCTGCATTCGGAGAGAAAAAGTTTTTCTATCAGGATGAATTAAATAATATGATTTTTAAATCAGGTAAATATGAATTAACAAAAAACAAAAATTTATTTAATTACAACTAAAAAAAGTTAGTTACTTTAAATTGTATTAAATAAATTCAAACTTTTTACCCCTTCTAATTCAAGCAATTTTTCTTTAACACCAATCCCCCCTGAATATCCTCCAATTGTTCCATCACTATTTATTACTCTGTGACAAGGAATAATTATTGCAACCGGGTTTACTGAATTTGCATGACCTATTGCTCTAAATGCTTTGGGTTGTTTTATTCTTTCTGCAATAGTTTTATATGAAACAATTTCTCCAAAAGGAATATTTTGAAGTTGTTTCCAAACTCTTTTTTGAAAAGGTGTTCCACTTATGTCAAGCATTATATTAAAATCTTTTCTTTTAAGATTAAAATATTCTTTTAGCTCAGAATAAATATCAAACATAAATGGATCATCGGGATGAAGTTTTGTTTTTCTTATATTTATTATTATTTCAGGTGGGGTGTTTAATAATAATTTTGATATTCCCTTTCTTGTTGAGAATGCATCAAAATGTATTCCTTCTAAATCAAAGGAACTGTGATATAAATTTTCTCTGGTTAACATTTTATCCTTAATGATAAGAACCAATGCTAAATTTAGGAATTTGTGTAAAAAAAGGGAAGAATATTATTAAATAAATCTTCTCTTTAATTATTTACAAGTCATTATTTAAGCAGAAATTACTTGAATAGAAGGATTTATATCTCTCTTTAATAATGCTTCAATTGCTTGTAGAGTTCCTGTAATTGATGTAGGACAAGTTCCGCAAGCTCCTTGATATTTTATTTTTACTGTGTTACCCTGCAATCCAATAACTTGCAGACCGCCACCATCACCTGCAAGAGCAGGCCTAACTTGTTTATCTAAAACATCATTAATTTGTTTTAGTAATTTGTTAGAACTTTCATCAGTAACATTAACTTCTTTTTCTTTTGGAATCTGATTAACATCAAAATTTTTTAAAAACTGAATAAAAGGACCTTGTATATTACTCCAATCAGCTAATTTAGATTTTTCGATTGTAATAAATTTATCCATATAAAAAACAGACTCAACTCCGTCTATCTCAAATATACTTTTTGCTAAGGGATCTAGTTCAGCATCTTGTTTAATAGAAAATTGTCTGGATTCAAAATTCAATAATATTTTGTCTAAAATAAATTTTAATGCATGAGGGTTTGGTGTCAGTTCAACATCTTCTACTATTAACATATTTTCTCCATATTGTTTTTTTAAAAATAACTGTAATTACTTACTGCTTCAAGTCATAAATTTTATTGTAATACAAAAGTTTCTATTATATTTGAATAAATAAAAATAATTATGAAGAAAAATATACTTATAATATTCACCGGTGGTACTTTCTCAATGAAAATTGATAAAAAAACCGGTGGAGCAATTCCAAGATATTCAGGCACAGAATTGCTCAATAAAATTCCGGATGCAAAAAAATTAGCAAATTTAATTTGTTATGATTTTGGTAAATACCCGGGTCCACATATGACCCCACAACTCATGCTTAAACTTTCAAAAAAAATAACTCAACTAATATCTAAAAATAATATTACCGGAGTTGTTGTAACCCACGGAACAGATACATTAGAAGAGACTGCATATTTTTTGGATTTAACTGTTAAAACTAAAATCCCAATTGTTGTAATAGGTTCCATGAAAAACAGTTCTGAACCTGATTGGGATGGTCCTCAAAATTTTACAGATGCTATAAGAGTATGCCTAAATAATAAATGCAGAGGAATTGGTGTGTTAGTTTGTTTGAATGGAGAAATTAATGCTGCAAGCGAAGTGACAAAAACTTTTACGGATGAATTAGATACTTTTAGTAGTTTAGATTTTGGTAAACTCGGTATTGTTAGAAACAATAAAATAATTTTAAATAGATTGCCCAGAAAATTAGAAAAAATTAATTCATCAAAAATTGATACAAATGTAGATATGCTAACCGTATATGCCGGAATGGATGAAAAGTTTTTTAAATTTTCTGCTGACAGCAAAGCACACGGTATTGTTGTAGAAGCACTTGGTGTTGGTAATGTTCCTCCTGCTGCTTTTAATGGTATTGAATATGCAGTTAAAAAAAATATCCCAATAGTTTTAGTCTCCAGATGCCCTGCCGGTGAAACACTGGACATTTACAGCTATCCCGGAGCCGGAAAACATTTACATAATTTGGGCGTTATTTTTGCAGAGTATTTAAACGGTCAGAAAGCCAGAATTAAATTAATGTTAGCTTTGGGTAAAACTAAGGACAAGAAAAAATTAAAAAAATTATTTGAAAAAAATTTAAACTAATGGTTCAAAATATCTTCCAGCTCAACCTTTCTTACTTTTTTAATGGGTGCGCTTAAAAATAATTCTGCTATTTCTTTAAACTTTTTAGGTATGTCAGTTACAAAAAAATCTACGGAGCCTAAATTACTTGAATGATTTAGTAAACCAATTCTTTTAATTTCAGATCTGACCAATTCGGCAGCAGCAATTCCAGAGTCAATAAGTTTTACTTTTTCACCAATTACTTTTTGGATAACTCCTGCTAAAATAGGATAATGTGTGCAGCCAAGAATTAATATATCAATATCTTTTTTCTTAAGTGATGTTAAATATTCTTTTGCTATTTCATAAGTAGCTTTGTGTTCAATCCAACCTTCTTCTGCCAGTGGTACAAATAATGGGCAGGCTTTTTCAAACACTTTTAATTTTTTATTTTTTTTCTTTAATGCCTTTGAATATGCTTTATTATCAATAGTTGCCCTTGTTCCAATAATTCCTATCTTTTTGTTTTTTGTAGATTTTAATGCAAACTCAGTTCCGGGTCCAATCATTCCAATTATCGGTATATCATATTTTTGCCTTAAAGAATTTATAGCAATAGAAGAAGCAGTATTACAGGCAACAACAATTGCTTTAACATTTTTTGTGATTAAAAAGGCTGCATCTTGCAGAGAATATTCAATAACAGTAGAATTAGATTTAGAGCCATAGGGTACGCGGGCTGTATCTCCAAAATAAACAATATTTTCATTCGGTAAAGTTGAAGCTAATCTTTTAACAACAGTTAAACCGCCAATACCTGAATCAAACACGCCAATGGGTCTTCCTCTGTCAATAAAATTCAATTTATTTCCTCTATAGAATTTATTAATTCTGATTTAACAAAATCGTAATCATTGAATGAAACTTTTTTGCCTTCTCTATTTAACACATAAAATGAATCAACAATATCATCTCCCCTAGTTGAGATTTTTGCAAAATATATTATCAACCCAAGTTCGTTCATTTTATTTGTTACTTGAAAAAGAAAACCTAATCTATCGGGTGAAAAAATATCTAGAATAGTGTATTTGTCGTGTTTTTCAAAATCTATCTGAATCTGTCCGCTTCTTTTAAATAATTTCTTTTCGATTCTCCACCATTTTGTTTTTAATTTTTCAATTTCATTATCTAGCTTTAAAAAACCCGTAACCACATCTCTTAAATTATTTTTAATATCAGTATATTGTTCTGAATCTATTTTTTTGTGTGTCCTAAAATCCGAGACATTAAAAGTATCAATTACAATTCCATCTTTCCTGGTAAATATTTTAGCATCGTGAATATTAAGGTCATTAATTAACATCACTCCGCAAAGTTTTGATAGCAATGAAGGAAAATCTTTTGTTATAATAGTAACATTTGTAAAATTGCCAAAATTATTGAATAAAACAGATAGTTTATTCCCTCTTTCAATTTCAAGTATATGTTTAGCAATTTCTTCCTCAGAAAAATGATGCGCATACGCAATATCATCAATAGATTCAATATGATCTTGCACATCCGATTCTGTTAATTCAGGAGAATGTTTAGTAATTTCTTTTGGAATGACATAAGTATTAGAAACTAAAAAATCTTCTCCGGAAATTTTATTTTCTAACATTGTTTTTATTTTGCTGAAAAGTTCTGAAAGTAAATCACTTTTCCAAGATGTCCAGATAACAGCATTTACAGAAGCAAGGTCTGCAAAGGTTACTAAATACAAAAATTTTAATTCTTCAAAAGTATTAAAGTTGGAGCCAAACTTATCCAGTGTTTCAGCATCATTTAAATTTCTTCTAAAGGCAACCTGTTCCATTAATAAATGATTTTTTACTAAAAAAGAAACTAAGGAAATTTCATGATCTTCATAGCCGAGTCTTTGCATAATTGTTGCACTCAATTCGGCACCTAAAATTTCGTGACCAGCAATATTTATTGATTTAGCTATATCGTGAAATAACATAGCAAGATATAAAACATCTTTATTTTTTATGCTGTTATAAATTTTAGCCGGGTCTGTATTAAGGTCTTTTAATTTTTCTAAATTTTTAATTGTCATTATAGTATGTTCATCAGTAGTATAGCAATGATAAACTCCATGCTGCATAAAACCGATTATATCTTTAAACTCAGGCATAAAGGCGCCAAGCACACCAAGTTCATTCATTGCGGATAATGTATTACCAACACCCTTTGGTAGCATTAGAATTTCTCTAAAAAAAACTGAAGATTCTGCTTCTATTTTATCCGTATATTCAAGTTTCTCAACCAATTCCACAATTTCTGATCTTAAACTTTCATCAAAATGGGCTGAGTGTTTACCTCTATAATAGAAGGCTCTCATTACATCCGATAATTCTAATTTCATATTAGTATTATGTGATATAAGTCTGCCATTCAAAATAAAATGATCATCAAGGAGAATATTTAATGTCTCGGATCTGGAAGGAAGAATTTCTTCCTCAAACTTTTTCCTCATTGATTTTGAAAAGCGGAATATGACATTTGAAGCTTCAAAATATTTCTGCATAAACTCTGCTAGTGCTTTGGGATTATTGTACAAATATTTTGCAATTTTTTTTTGATGCCTAAATTCAAATCTGTCTGTCTTTTGATTTTCGAATAGATGTAGTAGATTTCTTATATAAATTATAAGTCTATAACTTTCCAGCAATCGTTTGCATTCTTCGGGAGTTGTTAAATTATTATCTCTTAATTGCTCTATAAATATTTCAGCTTGTGTTAATTCGTTTTGTTTGTGTAACATTAACTTAGTATAAAGAATATACATCCATTCTACAGTTTGAAAATCACGCAAACCACCTGCTGACATTTTAACATTTGGTTCTATTACTTTGGGTGAATCCCCAAATTTTTTGTATCGATCAAAAACATCATTTATTAATTCTTTTAAAAGTTTTTGTTTTACAGGTTTTGTTATTGCTTTGAATAATTTTTCTTTCCATTCATTATATATATTTTCTGAACCCAACAAATAGCGGGTTTCAAAAAACTGAGTAAATACATGTAAATCATTTTTCAAAAACTTTTTAATATCGGTATAAACTCTAACAGTATGTGAAGCTTCAATTCCGTTATCCCAAAACAACTGTACTAAATTTGCAATATCTTTTTCGCTGTCTTTAAGTGAATCTGTAATAAAGATAAGATCAATATCAGAAAATGGTGAAAGCTCTCTCCTGCTAAAACTTCCTGCTGAAGTTAAAGAAAAATTATATTTTTTCTTCCCTGCAATATCTCTGATAAAGCCCTCTACAAGCAGACTATATTCCAAAGAAAATTTTAAAGAATTTTTTTGTTTTATTCCATTCTTGAAAAGTTTTATTCTTTCATTTAAAAAATTTTCTTTATGTTTTTCTAAAGCTGTCATAATTAGTTTTATTCTTTAAAGTACTCTGCTTCAACTGTTGAAGCAATACCGCCTCTTATATTAAAATCAGCTGTGACAAGCATATATCTTGGTTTGCACACTTTTACCAGATCGTCTAATATTTTGTTGGTAACATTTTCAAAATAGATTCCGTCATTGCGATAAGAGTTTAAATAAAATTTTAAAGATTTCAATTCCACACATAATTTATCCGGAACATATTCAATAGTTATAGTTGCAAAATCCGGCTGACCGGTTATAGGGCAAACAGATGTAAACTCAGGTGCTTCGTGAATAACAGTGTACTCTCTATCTGGATGAGAGTTATCAAAAACTTCTAATAATTTTAATTTTTTGTCCATTTTATTCCTATTGATTTATATTAATATACAGGTCTGGTCTTATATTTTATTGGATCTTCTTTTCCGGCTTGTTTAAATCCTCTTAATCTTAAAGCGCAGCTGTCACAAACTCCGCAAGCCTCATCTTCATTTTGGTAACAAGACCATGTAAGTTGAAAAGGTGCATTTAATTCAAAGCCTTTTAACACAATTTCTTTTTTTGACATATTAATTATAGGAGTAATAATTTTTAATTCTGTTGTTGGTTTTGTTCCATTATTAACGGCATTTTCAAAAGATTCAAAAAATTCAGGACGGCAGTCAGGGTAACCTGATGAATCTTCATAAACTGCACCGATAAAAACAGCTTGTGCTTCTATAACTTCCGCCCAGCTTACACAAGCTGATAAAATATTTGCGTTGCGAAAAGGGACATAAGAAGAAGGAATATTTTGGTTTTCTAAATTGGCTTGTGATATTTTTATGTTTTTATCAGTAAGGGAAGAACCACCAATCTTTTTAAAATGTGTAAAATCTATAACAAGTTTTTTTTCTATGCCGTAAAAATCAGAAATATCGTGAAATGATTTTAATTCTCTCTCTTCAGTTCTTTGTCCGTAATTAATATGAATTAAAGCCAGGTTGTAATCTTTTGAAGCAATAGCAGCAGTAACACAGCTATCCATTCCTCCGCTTAAAGCAACAACTGCTGTTTTCTTTTTGATCATATTGTAATTTTTTCTGTAAAAATACGGAAAACAAGGGATAGTATAAAATTATGTCAATTACTTTTAGAGTTATATTTTTTTATTAACTATCAAAATTATAACAATAACAAAACTCACAACAGAAGAAATTAAAAAAGGCACTTGTGAGCCAAACTGATCCCACAAAACACCTGCTAAAAAAGAACCCAGCATAATAGCCAAACTTGAACACATAGTTAAAAGTCCAATAGCAGTTCCTCTAAACTCATCCGTAATTAAATCAGAAATCCACGCCTTTACAATCCCTTCGGTTGAAGCAGCATAAATTCCATAGAAAGCAAAGAGAATCCAAAGAATATAAACACTGTTAAGTTTTGCAAATCCCAGATAAACTAAAGAGAAAATAAAAAGTCCTATTACAAATATTTTCTTTTTCCCGTACTTATCAGAAAGTTTACCCAATGGGTATGAAAATACCGCATAAACAATATTATAAAAAACATAGCCCAATATTGCCAAAGTAGAAGAGCCTGAAATCGATTTTGATTTTAAAATAAGAAAAACATCGCTGCTGTTAACTAAAGAAAAAACGGTTATAAGAATTAAAAGAAATTTATAATCTGCAGAAGCTGAATGCCAAAATACTGAATATTTGTTTTTCCCTTTTTTAGTTTCTGATGTAAAATTATCTTTAATAAGAAAAGTAAAAGTAACTGCAATCAAAGATGGAATGAATGCAATTAAAAATATAAGTTGATAATTATTGTTGTAAAAATAAAGCAGAGCCAATGCAAGTAATGGACCAAGTGCCGCACCGAGTGTGTCCATACCTCTGTGAAAACCAAAAATAGCACCAGTATTTTCTTTAGCATAACTTGCAAGCAAAGCATCTCTTGGTGCTGTTCGCATTCCTTTTCCAACTCTGTCAGTAATTCTTGAGCCAACAACAGCTGAGATATAAGGAAATAACCCCGGAAAAGGTTTAGAGAGTGCAGAAAGTGCATAACCTATTTTTACAAACAGTGACCTCTTTTTTATTTTATCAGATAATGCTCCAAAGTATCCTTTAAGGAATCCGGAAATAATTTCTGCAGCTCCCTCCAATGCTCCAACGACTGATATTGACGCACCCAATATTGAAGTTAAAAAAATTGGGGTAATTGGATAAAGCATTTCGCTGGCAATGTCAGTAAAGAGACTTACATAAGAAAGATGCTTTACAGGTTTTGGTATTCTTTTATTTAACATATTTTAAATTTAGTCAGATATATTTTCTAAACAAATTATAGAATGTCCTGCTGAATAATATTTTTTGATTGAACCATCACTTGTTTGTAAATTGTACAACAAAATATAAATAATTGATAATCTTGAGGGAAAAATGCGAAGAAGAATTATTGCCGGCAATTGGAAAATGTTTAATAACATTAGTGAATCTCAAAACCTAGTCTCTAAATTGGTTTCAGGGTTAAATAATCAAAATTTAATTAGAGAGGTTATTATTTGCCCGCCATTTACATCACTAAGTGAAATAAGTAATTTATTAAAAGGAACAAAAATAGAGCTTGGCGCACAGAACATGCATTTTGAAGAAAAAGGCGCATTTACTGGAGAGATTTCAAATGATATGCTGAAAAGCGTCGGTTGTAAATATGTAATACTTGGTCATTCAGAAAGAAGAACAATTTTTGGAGAAAGTGACGAACTGATTAATAAAAAAATTAAAAAAGCACTCTATTCTGATTTAACTCCCATATTTTGTATTGGAGAATCATTAGTTCAAAGAGAAAACGGAACTACTAAGGAAGTTATAGAAAGACAAGTGCTGGAAGGAATAAAAGATCTTAATGAGGAAGATGTAAATAAAATAATAATTGCATATGAACCAATCTGGGCAATAGGAACAGGAAAAACTGCATCACCTCAACAAGCACAGGAAGTTCATAAATTTATAAGATCAATTTTAAAAGATACTTTTTCTGAAGCTACTTCTGAAAATATACCTATCTTATATGGAGGAAGCGTAAAACCAAATAATGCCGAAGATTTGCTGGCTAAAGAAGATATTGACGGAGCTTTAGTTGGGGGAGCTTGCTTAGAAGCAGAATCATTTATAAGCATAATAAAAGCTTAAAATAGTAGATTTTCTTAGGTTTTAGAACATCTATCATTGATTTACCTTCTCTTCTTTGGTATATTTACAGAATTAATTTATACCACTTTAGGCTTAAAAATTGCAGAAAAGATATTTTAATTTTATCACTTTCTTATTAATATTTTACTTTTTATCACCCTCATCTATTTTACATGGACAAATAATTTTTAAAGGAATTCCTCAGTATCAACTACCTGTTAACGCTTCAGATATTTATGGTTTATCTCAGACAAGAAGAATAATTAATTTGAACGGTAAATGGACTGTTAAGAATGTAGAAAGTGATTTAAATTCATTATCAATATCCATCCCTTCTGAATTTGAAGGATCCGGAAATTTAATTTTTGAAAGGACATTTCCTCTAACTGAAAATGATATTAATGGACACACTTTATTACTTCACTTTTTGGGTGTTAATTATTCAGCTGAATTTTCATTAAACAATAATATTATTTACAGACATTTAGGTGGTGCTTTCCCATTTTCATTTGAGCTACCAAAAGATCTAATCAAAAACGGAAATGACAATGTTTTAAAAGTTAATTTGAAATACAATTTATCTGATAATACAATTCCATTTAAACAAAGAATTTATTTCCCTAAAAGTTTTGGCGGTATTTTTAGAGATGTATTTATTTCTGTTCAACCCAATAATTACTTAGATGATATAAACTTTAATACAATTGCAGACAAAAAAAATAATTCTACTGAACTTAATTTTACTTCTAAGTTTTTTAGCAATGACTCTTCTTCAAACAATAATTATTCAATAAAAATAAATTTAAAATCAAGCGACGGAAAACAGAGTATTGACTTACCCGTTACAAATTTTAATTATGATCTAAATTCTGTTTCAATTATAAATAATTCATTTAAACTTTCTTCTCCAATTTTTTGGACACAAGATTATCCAACTTATTACTATGCAACGGTTCAATTAATAAGTAAAAATGGAATAGTTGATGAAGTAAAACAAAAAGTTGCAATACTTTCTTTAACTAATGTTAAAAACCAAATTGAATTAAACCAATCTCCTTTTTTGATAAATGGTGTGACTTATATTCCTTCTTTTGGACAGAATGGTGAGTTTGCTAGTTATAATCAAATGGAAGAAGATATAAAAATTATTAAAGAAACAGGATTTAATACTGTTAGATTTGCAAAGATGATTCCTCATCCATATTTGATTGAACTATGCATGAAATATGGCTTGCTTGCTTTCATTGAACTTCCAATAAATAATATTCCATCTCACTTTGCAGGTAATTTTAATTATTCTTCTAAAATTGAAAATTATCTAAGAACATATTTAAAAGAATACAAACATTATAATAATGTAGTAGCTTTCGGACTCGGCAGTGGATATACAAATGGAAATGAAAATCAGAACTCATTGTTATCTAATCTAGCTGCAATAGTTAAAGGTGAAACAAGTTTTTTAACTTATGCATCATTCTCTAATTTTGAAATAAAGTCAATAAACAATTTAGACCTTTATGGTGTAGAACTTTTTAACAATTCATTAGAAGATAAAATAAAAAATCTAGATGATCTTTATAAGAATATTAATAGCAGCAAAGTTTTTATAAGCCAAGCTACTTATACAATAAATTCCGGGCATAGTAACGGATACACAAATCCATTTACATATGAAGCTCAGGCAAAATACTTTAGTGATTTAATTTCATCTTATAAAAAGCCAAGCAATTTAGGTTATTTTATAAACTCTATGTTTGATTACACAGGAGACTATTCTTCTTTAACTTCAGGCTATTCAAAAAATAATTTGTACAATATTGGTTTAATATCATTGGATAAAAAAACCAAGACAATGGCTTATAAAGTTATTTATTCAAAATTTCATAACGGTGAAAGAGTTACAATTCCTATAGGAAACAAAATTGATCGATCACCAATGTTGTTTATAATATTTGGTCTTTTGCTGGCACTTGGCATGGGAATACTTGTAAACTCAGGGAAAAAATTTAGAGAGGATTCTTCCAGAGCATTACTAAGACCATATAACTTTTTTGCCGATGTTAGAGATTTAAGAATGATTTCAGGTTTCCATACAGGTTTACTGGCTATTATATTAGCCGGAACAAATTCTTTGGTTTTAAGCAATTTACTTTTTTACTTCAAAACAGATTTTGTATTTGAAAAATTACTTGTCTCTTTTGGTAACCCCGGAATAATAAGAGATATTAGTTATTTAGCATGGAATCCATTAATGTCAATAATTTGGTTAACAATATTAACTACTATAATTTTTATACTATTGATGGGAATTATAAAGTTATTTTCTTTTGTAATTAAAACTCGTGTATTTATTTCAAGTATTTATTTTACAGTTATTTGGTCGTTTTTACCATTCGCTTTATTGATACCTGTTGGGATAGTTCTTTTTAGAATTTTAAATTCCGAAATTTCAAATTTAAATAACTACATTTACGCTTCAATTATTCTGTTTTTTGTGTGGACTATCCATAGATTATTGAAAGGAGTTTATGTTATTTTTGACATAAATCCGGGCAAGGTATATTTTTACAGTATATTAACATTTTTAGTCATATTTGGCGGATTTTTGCTATACTATCAATTAAAATATTCACTTTTTTATTTTTTAGCCATATTATTTAATTAAATAAACAATTGCATTTATCAAAATTAGAAATATTTGGTTTTAAGTCTTTTGCTCAAAAGACCGTAATTAATTTTAATGAAGGTGTAACTTCCATTGTTGGTCCAAATGGTTGTGGTAAAACTAATATTGTGGATGCTATAAGATGGTGTCTTGGTGAACAAAAAAGCAATGCTCTTAGAAGTGATAAAATGGAAAATGTTATTTTCAACGGCACTTCTAATAAAAAGCCGATGGGAATGGCAGAAGTTTCATTAACAATTCAAAATGATAAAGGAATTTTACCCACCGAATTTACAGAAGTAACCATTTCCCGTAGAATTTTCAGATCGGGTGAAAGTGAATATCTTCTGAACAAAAACATCTGCAGACTTAAAGATATCACCAATCTTTTTATGGATACTGGAATCGGTGCAAACGCTTATTCTGTAATTGAATTGAAAATGGTTGAAACTATTCTTAGCAATAAAGCAGATGAAAGAAGAACAATGTTTGAAGAAGCTGCAGGAGTTAACAAATATAAACTCCGCAGAAGACTTGCTCTAAGAAAATTAGATGAAGTAAAAATAGATCTTTCAAGAGTAAATGACATAGTCTCTGAAGTTGAAAAAAAAGTTAATTCTTTAGGTAGACAAGCAAAAAAAGCTGAAAGATATACAAACATATCTGCAACTTTAAGAGAACTTGAAATAGATTTTGCTGAGAGAGAGCTTTGTCTTTTTTCAAAACAAAAAGAAAATCTTCTCGCCAAGAAAGATGCAAATTTCAAATTAAAACTAAATCTAGAATCTGAAATTTCAAGGTTGGCTGATGAGCTGAAAGGAGTTAAATCTTCACTGCACGAAATAGAAGGCTATTTACAAGAAAAAAGAAATGAGATTACATCAGTTACAGAAAAAATTTATAACAGCCAAAAACAATTATCTGTTGCCGAAGGAAGAAAAAATTCTCTTGAAGATAATATCGATAAATATCAACAAGAACTTGAAGAACTAAACCAACAAGTTAGAGAAACAAAAAATTTTATTGAAGATAGCAAAAAAAAGATTGAAGATTTCTCAAATCTGATTTTAATAAAACAAGAACAGAACAATGAATCAGAAAGTATAGTTAGCTCAGCCAAAGAAGAACTTGAAAACAAGAGAAAAATATTAAGTGTTAAAAATGATTCTTTGCTTGAAAAGTTTAAAGAACTTACCAACAAAGAAAATGACTTATCCAACACTATAAAATCTCTGAACGAAAAAAATAAGATTATTTCCGAACGAGATGATAAGATTTTAGCCTTAACAAATAAGATAGCTAAGACTGTCGGATTTATAGAACAATTACAAAATGACAAGGAAACCGCTCAAAATAATCTGGAAGAAGCAGAGTCAGATTTTTTAAAAGAACAGGAAAGAAAAAACAACCTTGAAAATGAACTAAATAAACTTAAAAACGAAGAACTTGACAGAAAAAGTTTAATAAATTCCATGAAGGATAAAATAAACTTCATCCAAAGTTTAATTGATAATCTTGACGGTGTCTCTAAGGGAACTAAAGCTCTTATAGTTGATACAAACTGGACTAATAAAGAAAAGAAACTACTTGCTCAGGTAGGCACATCAAATGAAAAATATAGACTAGCAATTGATGCAGCTTTAAGAAATAATTTAAATAATATTTTAATTGATTCTGTTTCTGAATTAAAAGAAGCAATCAATTATTTAAAGAGTAATTCTGCCGGTCGAGCTGCTTTTTATCTTGGTGATGTTGAACATTCTTCGATTAATGATTTTTGGACCAAACTAAATAATTTTACAGTAAATAGAAAAATTAAAAAAATCCAATCTACTACCGGTTTTATAGGGTGGGCTAAAGATTATATCGAAACTGACAAAAAATGGAAAGGGTTATTCAATAGAATATTAAGCAACATTGCAATTGTAGATTCGCTTGATAACATGATCAAATCATCTTCAAAATTTCCAGGCTTTAGTTTTGCAACTTTAGAAGGAGATTTTATTGATAACTCGGGTTTGGTTGAAAGTGGAAGCTCGACTCAAGCTGATAACAGTTTGTTTGGAAGAATGCAGCTTCTAGAAGATCTAAAAAAAGATTTTCCTATTGAAAAACAAAAATTAAAAGAACTAAGCAATAAAGTTGAAGAAACTGAAAACGAATTAAACTCTATTGACTTAAAAATTCTGTCTGACAAAGGTAGAATATTAGTTAATGACCTGGCGAATGTTGACAAACAGATTTCTCAGTTTGAATTTGAAAAAAATAAAGCCGATGATGAAATAGAATCAGCTAGAAAAGAAATTCAAATTATTGCCCACAATTCTAACAAATTAGATGAAGAGAAAATAAAACTTCAAGAATATATTAATTCTCTAATTGAAAATAAAAAAACCGAAGATGAAGCTAAGAGTTTGCTTGAAAATGAATTTAAAGAAAGTGAGACAAAACATAACCAATCTCTAAACGATCAAAATAAAATCAGAATTGAATTAGAAAAACTTTTAGCTGAAAGAAAAAATGTTGAAAACGCAATTGACAGGGCTCAGAATACATTAAAAAATCTGGATAATAGCATTAATAAAAGAGAAGAAGACATAAATTCAGCAACTAACGAAAAAGAAAGTCTTTACAGTGTAATTGAATCTAGTCAAAACGAAGCTGACCAAAATGAAATTATAAAAACAAAACTTCAAGAAGAAGAAGCACAAATAAATACTAAATATAAGTCTGTTCAATCTATCATTAATGAAAAAGAAAATAAGCAGGATGAAATAAGAAAAGAAAAAGAGATTTTAACTGAAGAAATTCATAAATCTGATTTAAGAATAAGTGAAATTGAGATTAAGGTAGAAAACCTTAAAGTACACATAAAAGAAAATTATTCATTAACATTAGTTAAAAAAGAATTTGATGATCTGGATAGTTTTAATTTTAAAGAAAGAGAAACTGAAGTTGCTGATTTAAAACAAAAAATTAAAATTCTCGGTCCAATCAATTTATTAGCTTATTCAGAATATGAAGAAGAGAAAGAAAGATTCGATTTTCTTAATAATCAAAGAAACGATTTAATTGAATCTGAAAAAGATATAGTTAAAACTATTGGAGAAATTAATAACACAGCCCAACAGCTATTTTCAGAAACATTTGAAAAAATAAGGACTAATTTTATAAAAATATTTGGTTCACTATTTAATCCGGGTGATGAAGCTGATTTAAGAATTGATGAAAGTGAAGATCCATTAGAAGCAAAGATAGAAATTATTGCAAAACCAAGAGGCAAGAGACCAACATCTATAGAACTTCTTTCCGGAGGAGAAAAAACTCTTACTGCTATTGCACTTTTATTTTCAATTTACCTTGTAAAACCAAGTCCATTCTGTATTTTAGATGAAATTGATGCTCCTCTTGATGATGCGAATATTGACAGATTTAATAAAATTATATGTGATTTTAGCGAGGGAACACAATTTATAGTTGTTACTCATAATAAAAGAACAATGGAAGCGGCAAGTACTCTTTATGGTGTTACTATGCAAGAAGAAGGTATTTCAAAATTAGTCAGTGTTCGTTTTAATGAAGATTTTGAACTTACCCACACTAACTGATGAAAAGGACTTTTAAGATATTTATTGACTTTGATGGAACAATAACTACTCAAGATGTTGGTGAAGCAATTTTTGAAAAATTTGGTGAACCCACTTCAGTAAAAGAAATAATCGATGACCTTTTAAATGATAGAATTTCTGCTAAAGATAGTTGGATTAAATTGTGTAATTCTGTTGAAAAAATATCACCCAAGGAATTAGATAATTTTATTGACACTTTAGAAATTGATCCTACATTTCATAACTTTTATGATTTTTGTGAAAATAATAATTTTGAATATTATGTATTAAGCGATGGTTTTGATTACTATATCGATAGATTATTTTCCAAAGATGGTATACAGCATATAAAATATTATGCTAATCATCTTACTATTACTGAAGATTTTAAACTTATTCCATCTTTCCCATATCAAGACGAAGAATTATTATCTTCGGCTAACTGCAAAAGAAATCATATAATAAATCACAGTGCTGATGACGAGTACACTATTTATATAGGTGATGGAAATTCTGATAAAGAGACGGCACAGTTTTGTGATTTTATTTTTGCCAAGGATGACTTGTTAAAGTTTTGCGAAAGAGAAAGAATATCTTATTCCCCATATAAAAATTTTAATGAAGTAAAACTTATAATTGAAAAACTGATGTCTAAAAAAAACTTAAAGAAAAGACATCAAGCAGAATTAAAACGCAGAGAAGTCTACATGCAAGGCTAAAGTATGAAAAACATTGCTAAAAAATTTTTTAATTACAGATCATACACTCCAATTCCTTTTTTAATATTAATGTTTGTTTTTCAAAAAGCCACAATACCAAGTTTGATAATTGGTTTTTTTATAGCATTAGTAGGTGAATTGATCCGTTTATGGGGAGTTAGTTGGGCTGGAAGTGAAACCAGAACAACTGGTGGGGTTGGCGGCACTTTTTTAATCATCAGCGGACCTTTTGCTTTTGTCCGTAATCCACTTTATGTAGGTAATATTTTATTATACACAGGGTTTGGAGTAATGTCCTTAGCTCTGTTCCCATATATGCAAATATTTGCTTTATTGTTTTTTTTATTTCAATATTATTTAATTGTTAGAGAAGAAGAATCTTTTTTGATTATAAAATTTGGAAAAGAATTTGAAAATTATATAAAATATGTCCCCAGATTCTTCCCCAGATTTACTCCATATAAACCAGAAAATGTTATACAACCTGAATTAAATATTAAGGCAGGACTTCGATCAGAAAAAAGAAGCATGCAAGCATTTATTTTAGTTACAGTTTTATTAATAGTTGAGTCTGCTCTAAAAAGGTATTTTTAAAAAAATAAATGGCAAATTTAAACTGAATTCGATACCTAAAAATTGAAATTAGACCTTTTTAGATTCGACTCATAGTTTTAATGATATTTATTTAATTAGAAAATTTTTGTGTATGCAAAGTAAAGATGAAAAAGAAATTCTTATTATTGCCGGTGAATCTTCGGGGGACTTACACGGAAGTGCACTTGTTAAAAACTTATTACTTCTAAATCCCAATTTTAAAATATATGGGATTGGCGGCGATAAAATGCAAAAAGAAGGTATGGAATTAATTTATCATACTAACAAAATGGCTTTCTTGGGATTTTTAGAGGTAATAAAACACATTCCTTTTATTAAAAAAGTTCAAAAAGATATTGTAAATTTTGTAGAAGAAAGAAATATCAAAAATATTGTTTTAATTGATTACCCAGGATTTAACTTAAATATTGCAAAAAAATTTAAGAAACTTAATCTTAATGTAATTTATTACATCTCCCCTCAAATTTGGGCTTGGGGTTCAGGAAGAATTAAAAAAATAAAAAGTTTGATCAACAAAATGCTGGTGGTTTTTCCGTTTGAAGAAAAAATGTATAAGCAAAATTTAGTTGACTCAGTTTTCGTTGGACATCCACTAATTTCAAGATTAAATGATTATAAGTTTTTGACTAAAGGAGAATTATATTCAAAACTAAACCTGGATTACAAAAAGGAAATTCTTCTTTTACTTTCCGGCAGCAGAGAGCAAGAAGTAAAATCTATATTTCCGGAATGTATTTCAGCTGCTAAATTTCTCACTGAAAAATATAATCTACAAATAGTGGTTGCCTGCTCTGAAAATATAGACAAAGAAATATTTTACTCTTTAACTGATTTTAAGAATTTTAAAACTGCAACAGGTTTAACATATGACTTGCTTAAACATTCAAAACTTGGTATTATTAAATCTGGAACATCAACATTGGAAGCAGCACTATTAGAATTACCAATGGTTATTGTTTATAAAACAAGTGCAATTACTTATTTGATAGGAAAAAGTTTGATAAAAATAAAAGATATTGGAATGGCAAACATATTGGCTGGTAAAAAAATTGTTCCTGAGTTGGTACAATCAAAAGCTAAAGAAAAATATATTATTGAAGAAACAGAAAAATTTTTAACTAATATAGAATTTTATAATAACACAAAAGAAGAACTAAAAAAGATAAAGGAGAGTTTGGGGAAAGAAAATGCTTCAAAAAAAGCAGCTGAAATAATCGCTTCCTCTCTTTATGCAAAAAGATAAAATTAAAAAAGTGTTTTTAAGAAAGATAGGACAACACACACTATTTCAAGCAGCAAACTTATTGTGTAAGTCTTTAAGAATTTCTTTTGAAAATAAAAAGGTAATTGATAAACTGGAAAATGAAAACAAGAAATTTGTTTTTGCATTTTGGCATGGTGCAATGCTTCTTCCCTGGTATCTTCAGCGATATAAAAATTTTGCTGGGCTTACAAGTAAAAGTAAGGATGGTGATTTACTTGCAAGAGTACTTAAGCTATGGAAGTATCAAGTTGTAAGGGGTTCAAGCACAGAGGGTGGAGATATTGCACTTGGAATATTATTAGATTTTGCAAAAAATATATCTTCAATTTCAATTACACCTGACGGACCAACAGGACCCTATAGAAAAATGAAGGCCGGTGCTGTAATAGCAGCCAAAAAAAGCGGACTTCCCTTAATTTTAGTGGGAGTTGGTTATAAGAATAAAAAAAATCTAAAAAGTTGGGATAAATTTACAATACCAAAACCTTTTACAAAAACAAAGGTTATATTTTCAGATCCAATATTTGTTGATAAGAACCTTGGTTATGATGAAACTTCAGCAATGATTGAAAAGTGTGATAAAGTATTAAACCAGATTCAGACAAAAGCAGAAACATTTTAAATAAATGAAATTATTAAGATTCATATTATATCCTCTTGTTCCTATTTATGCTTTTATAATTTCAATAAGAAATTGGCTTTTTGAAAAAGGTATATTCAAATCTGTAACTGTAAATGCAAAAGTAATATCTGTGGGTAATATAACAATGGGTGGCTCGGGTAAAACTCCATTAGTTATTTATTTAACAATACTATTAAAAAATGAAAAAATTAATGTAGGTGTGTTAAGTAGAGGATATGGTAGAAAATCAAAGGGCTATTTGCTTGTCTCCGACGGTAAAAAAATGTTAGTCGATGTAAATCAAAGCGGAGATGAAATTTTTCAAACAGCTAGTGAATGCAAGGTGCCGGCAGCAGTTTGTGAAAACAGAGTTGAAGGTGCAAAACATTTAATAGATGATTTGCAGGTAAATACTTTGGTTTTAGATGATGCATTCCAACATAGATGGATTAAAAGAGATATTGATTTACTTATTTGTGAACAGCAATTCTTAAATGATCCAAGTTTCTTTTCACAAAAACTATTGCCGACCGGAAATATGAGAGAAAACTATCGTTCTGTAAATAGAGCTGATGCAATAATTATTAATAAAAAATTTTCTGACACTCTTCCACTTTCTGAGGCAATAATAAAATATGGTAAAGATAAAAATCTTTTTTATTCTTACTATGAAGTAATTGGCTTTGTTGATGCAGTAAAAGGTACTGAATACAGGTTAAAAGATTTTGAGGGACAAAAAAGTTTAATTGTATCCGGAATTGCAAATCCATATTCGTTTATCAATGCACTTAAAAAAACAAAAGTGGACACATCAAATCAAATAATTTTTCCGGATCATAAAAATTATACCTTAAAAGAAATACAAAAAATAAGAAGCGAATTTTATAAGACTAATTCTCATTCAGTTATTACTACACAAAAAGACAGCGTAAAATTGAGTAAATATTCTGATGCATTTGACGATGTTGAAATCTTTTACCTTAAAATTAAACTTAAGTTGGAAGACGAAAGTGGATTTAAAAATTTCATTTTTAGCAAAATAAATTAACAAAAAAGTAATAATCGTTGTATATTTGCCAGACTTATTTTAAGGAGGAATAAAAAAAATGCCCAAATCATCAAAATATGTGTACTTTTTCGGCGGAAAGAATGCCGATGGTAAAACAGAAATGAAAAATCTGCTGGGCGGGAAAGGGGCGAATTTGGCCGAAATGGTTAATATTGGTTTACCGGTACCTGCTGGATTTACAATTACTACTGAGGTCTGTACTTATTATTATTCACATAAAAATACTTACCCAAATAAATTAAATTCTGAAGTTTTAAAAGCATTAAACAACATCGAAAAATCGATGAAAGCTAAATTTGGAAATGCTGAAAACCCATTACTGCTTTCTGTTAGAAGTGGTGCAAGAGCTTCAATGCCGGGTATGATGGACACTATTTTAAATCTTGGATTGAATGACACAACAGTTATTGGTCTTATCAAAAAAACAAATAACCCTCGTTTTGCTTATGATTCTTACAGAAGGTTTGTTCAAATGTACGGTGATGTTGTTCTTGGTTTAAAACCTGAGAATAAAAATGATGAAGATCCATTTGAAGTTATATTAGATAGAAAAAAGAGAAAATATGGTTTTAAATTAGATACGAAACTAACTGCAGACCATTTAAAAGAATTAGTATCTGAATTTAAAGATGAAATAAAAAAGAAAACCGGTCACAATTTTCCCGATAATCCAATGAAACAATTATGGGGCGCAATTGGTGCTGTTTTTAGTTCATGGATGAATGACCGAGCCATTGTTTACAGAAAGCTAAATAATATTCCTGCTGAATGGGGTACGGCAGTTAATGTTCAATCAATGGTCTTTGGTAATATGGGTGAAGACTCGGGTACTGGTGTTGCTTTTACAAGAGATCCGGCAAGTGGAGAAAATATTTTTTATGGAGAATATTTATTTAATGCACAAGGGGAAGATGTTGTTGCTGGGATAAGAACACCAAACCCAATGTCTGATCTTAAAAAAGAAAATCCTAAGATTTATAATGAATTAATCTTAATCCGTAAAAAATTAGAAAAACATTATAAAGATATGATGGATGTTGAATTTACTATTCAACAAGATAAATTATGGATGTTACAGTGCCGTGTTGGTAAAAGAACAGGGTTTGCAGCTATCAAAATGGCTGTTGATATGGTAAATGAAAAACTTATCTCTAAGGAAACTGCTATTTCTAGAATTGAACCAAACCAATTAAATCAATTACTTAGACCAATTTTTGATTTAGAAGAAAAAAAGAAAGCAATAAATCAAAATAAACTTCTTACTAAAGGATTAAACGCAGGACCAGGTGCCGCATCTGGTAAAGTAGCTTTAAGTGCACATGATGCTGATCAAATGGCTTCAAAAGGTGAAAAAGTTATTTTAGTAAGGATTGAAACTTCTCCAGAAGATATAAAAGGAATGAATGCTTCTGAAGGTATTTTAACTGCTAGAGGTGGAATGACATCACACGCTGCTTTGGTTGCCAGACAAATGGGTAAAGTTTGTGTTGCAGGTTGCAGCGCTTTAAAAATAGATTATAAAAAAAGAAGTTTTACTGTTGAAGGTAAAGATGTTGTTGTAAATGAGGGAGATTATATTTCAATCGATGGAACAACCGGTGAAGTTTTATTAGGTAAAATTGAAACCAAACCATCCGAGGTTATACAAGTTTTAATTTCGAAAACATTGGATGGGAAAAAATCTTCTGTTTATAAAACTTATGCAAGTTTGATGAACTGGGCAGACAAAATAAGAACAATGAATGTAAGGACAAATGCTGACCAAGCTGATCAGGCAGAAAATGCAATAGCTTTTGGTGCCGAAGGTATTGGTCTTTGCAGAACTGAACACATGTTTTTTGGCGGTGATAGAATCATGTCGGTTAGAAAAATGATAGTTGCTGACTCTTTGGAAGAAAGGAAAAAAGCACTTGCTGAACTACTTCCTCTTCAAAGAAATGATTTCTATTCTATTTTTAAAGTAATGAAAGGCAGACCTGTTACTATTAGAACATTAGACCCACCTTTACACGAGTTTTTACCACACACAGAAAAAGATATTATTGAACTAGCTTCAGAATTAAAAATAGATGTAAATGTTTTGAATTTAAAAATTTCAAGTATGAGTGAATTTAATCCTATGCTTGGATTTAGAGGCTGTAGACTTGGTATAATTTATCCGGAAATTACAGAAATGCAAGCTCAGGCAATAATTGAAGCGGCTTGTGACGCTAAAAAAGATGGAATAAAAGTCAAACCTGAAATTATGATACCATTAGTTGGTCATACAAATGAATTTAAACTTCAGGAAAAAATTGTACGCAGTGTTGCAGAAAAGATAATGAAGATTAAAAAAGTAAAAGTAAATTATCTTGTTGGAACAATGATAGAACTGCCAAGAGCTGCACTAACTGCAGATCAGATTGCAGAAAAAGCAGAATTTTTTAGTTTCGGTACAAATGATCTTACCCAAACTACATTTGGACTTTCCAGAGATGATGCAGGTAAGTTTTTACCTCTTTATGTTCAAAATGATTTGATAACCAATGACCCATTTGAAGTTTTAGATCAGACAGGTGTGGGACAATTAGTAAAAATTGGAACTGAAAGAGGAAGAAAAACAAGACCAAATCTAAAAGTAGGAATATGCGGCGAACATGGAGGTGAACCTGCTTCTATAGAATTTTGCTATAGAACTGGTTTAAATTATGTAAGTTGTTCTCCATTCAGAGTGCCAATTGCAAGACTTTCAGCTGCTCGTGCTGTATTAAACAGTAAAGCAAAAAAATAACTGAAAAAAATTTTAAACAAACACAAAGGAAGCTAAAATAATGAAGCTATCTGATTTTAAATTTAATTTTCCTAAATCTTACATAGCCAAATATCCCGTATCACCAAGAGATAAATCAAATCTTCTTGTACTTGATAGAGAAACTGAAGTGATGGAAGATAAAAAGTTTACTGATGTAATAAACTATATGTCAAAAGGCGATGTTATGGTTGTAAATGAAACACGAGTGTTTCAAGCCAGACTTTACGGTAAAAAAGAGAAAACGAATGCAAAGATTGAAGTGTTCTTATTAAGAGAACTAAATGAAGAAGATTCTATTTGGGATGTGATCGTTGATCCGGCTAGAAAAGTTAGAATAGGAAACAAAATATATTTTAACGATAAACTATGGTGTGAGGTAATTGATAATACAACTTCAAGAGGTAGAACAGTTAGGTTCAATCAACCAGGCAATGTTTTTGCTGCAGTAGAAAAAATTGGTCTTACTCCCCTACCACCATATATTAAAAGAGAAGCTGAACCTGCGGACAAAGAAAATTATCAAACTGTTTTCGCAAGAGTTGATGGAGCCGTTGCAGCCCCTACCGCAGGTTTACACTTTACACCCAAGCTTTTGAATAAGATAAAGGAAAAAGGGATTAAAATTGTACCTATAATTTTACATATTGGTCTAGGCACATTCCGTCCTGTTGAAGTTGAAGACCTTACTAAACATAAAATGGATTCTGAATTTTATGAAATTTCACCAAAGACATCTGATACTATTAACAAAGCAAAGGCTTCCAAAAATAAAATAATTGTTGTAGGCACAAGTGCTACTAGAGCATTGGAATCTTCCATTACTGCTTCAGGAGTGGTAAAACCAAGCAGAGGCTGGACGGATATGTTTATTTATCCCCCTTATAAATTTAGAATCGCTGATATTATAATTACTAATTTTCATGCTCCTGAGTCAACTTTAATAATGCTTGCTAGCGCTTTTGCCGGTTATGACTTTTTAATAAAGGCTTATAAAAAAGCTATGAAAGATAAATATAGATTTTTAAGCTATGGCGACGCAATGTTGATAAAATGAGAACTTTTGCAATAATACCCGCAGGAGGTAAAGGGCTTAGGAGCGGCAGTTCTGTTCCTAAGCAATATTTGAAAATCAATGGAAAAGAATTAATAGCTTACACACTTTCTACATTTCAAAGGTCTTCTCTTGTTAATAATATTGTAATAGCAGCAGAAAAAAAATTTCATAATAGATTATCGAAAATAATAAAAGAGAATAATTTTAGTAAAATTAATTTGATAATTGAAGGTGGAAAGACAAGACAAAATTCAGTATTTAATTGTATTAAAAAGATAAATGCTGATAAAGAAGATTTAATAATTGTTCACGATGCTGCTAGACCTCTATTGGAATTAAAAGTTCTTAATAATGCCATTAACTTTGCTATTAAAGAGGGTAATGCAGTTGTAAGTATTAAGGCAAAAGATACTCTTGTTGTTGGCAATCAATTTATTAAAAATTATGTTGATAGAAATGAGATAAATTATTTGCAAACACCGCAAATTTTTAAGTATAAAGATTTCTTAAGAGCTATAAATTATTCTGAGCGAAACAGCTTTGTTGGAACAGATGAATCTAGTTTAATGAAAAAAATAGGTAAGAAAATTCATTTGGTTGAGGGATCATCAATGAATATTAAAATTACAACAAAAGATGACCTTAAAATTTTCCGTTCAATATCTCAAAAGGGAATGTAACTATTACCAATGCCGTTAGTATAATTTGCATTGGAAATAATTCTTTTTATATGTAATTTCGTTAAACAATTAACATTATAGTAAAACATCATGATAAATTTACTGGGACTTATATTTATATCTTATCTTTTGGGTTCAATACCTAACAGTATCATTATATCTAAAATGGCAAAAGGTATTGATATTAGAGAGCATGGCAGCGGTAACGCAGGCGGAACAAATGTAATCAGAGTACTTGGTTTTAAGCTAGGGCTATCTGTTATATTTTTAGATGCTTTAAAAGGTGCGCTTGCTGTTGTTGTAGTTGCCCGATTATTCGTTGGTACAATGCCATTTAACAATGCAACTCCGTTTGATGATTTAACTGTCATTCAAATAATTGCCGGAATTTCTGCTGTTATTGGTCACATCTGGACCATCTTTGCTGGTTTTAAAGGGGGCAAAGGAATTGCAACCGCTATGGGTATGCTTCTGTTTTTAATAACTGTTGATATGCTAATTGCCATTGGAGTTTTTGTACTTGTAGTTTCTATTTCCAGATATGTTTCCTTAGGTTCAATTTTTGCTGCAATATCAGTGCCACTAGCTTTGATTATTAGAGAAAACATTTTCCAAGTAAATATTCCCGGATATCATACTTTACTTCCATTTATAATAATACTTTCGTGTTTAGTTATATTTACACATAGAAAAAATATTGGCAGATTATTAAGTGGCAATGAAAGCAAATTCATCTTTTCCAGAAAGAAAAAATAATAAAACTTTATTATGAGAATTTCTGTTCTTGGGGCAGGCGGTTGGGGAACAACTTTAGCTATCCTTTTACATTACAATGGACATTCCGTTACTCTTTGGGAGTACAAAAATGATTACGCTAAATTCTTAGATAAAAAAAGAGAGAACAAAAATTATCTTCCCGGCATTTCTATTCCTAAAGAAATGACAATTACACATAACCTTACAAATGCAGCTACCGATAAAAATATTATTGTGCTTGCCGTACCTTCACAATTTTTAAGAAGTGTAATTAAAAAGATTGATAAAAATTTATTGAAGAATTCTATTTTGGTTAGTGTATCAAAAGGGATTGAGAATAATACTTTAATGACAATGTCACAGATGATTTTAGATGTAATCCCATCTTTATCAGAAAATCAAATAGGGGTTCTTTCAGGACCAAGTCACGCAGAAGAAGTAAGTAGAAGAATACCAACAACTGTAGTTACAGCATCCAAAGATTTTAATACTTCAAAAACAATACAAAGTGCTTTTATAACTTCTTACTTTAGGACATATTCTTCTACAGATGTTTTGGGAGTTGAACTTGGTGGTGCTTTTAAAAATGTTATAGCAATTGGTGCAGGAATAATTGATGGTTTAAAATTTGGCGATAATACTAAAGCTGCAATAATGACAAGAGGTGTAGCAGAAATTTCGAGATTAGGTATTGCGATGGGTGCCCAGCCTGATACATTTGCCGGTCTCTCCGGAATGGGAGATTTAATTGTAACCTGTATGAGTAAACACAGCAGAAACAGATTTGTTGGTGAACAGATAGGTACAGGTAAAAAATTAAAACAAGTATTAAAAGAAATGACAATGGTTGCCGAAGGTGTTATGACGAGTAAATCAGCTTCTCAGCTTTCTAAGAAAATGAAAATAGATACTCCAATTACTAATGAAGTTTATAATATCTTATTTAAAGATAAAGACCCGCTAAAAGCTACAACTGATTTAATGACCCGCAGCATGAAGATGGAATAATTCTCAGCCTGTTGGTAATGATATTCCTTTAATCCTTCTAAAAAGTGAGATTGCAAAAGAGTCAGTCATACCTGAAATATAATCAGTTACTTTTAATAATCTTTCATAAAGTTCTTCTTCATTTCTTTCATCTTTTTCAAAGAATTGTCTTGGAAGTAATTGTATAATAGATTTGTTTTTATTTGAAAGTCTTCCTTCTGCTTCCTCATTTATTGCATTAATAAAAATATCCAACAACCCACCAATTACTTCATAACCTGCTGCTTCTCTTTCAATCACATTTTTATACGAATATATTTTTTCAACAGATATATTCTTAATTCTTAGGATAGCTTTATTAGCAGGTATATGCGAAATCAAATCATCATACATTTTCCCCTCTAATATTATATTTTCATTATCAGCAAAACAATAAGATAATTGCATAACAAGGTTACTAATAGTTTTAGCTCTTAAGTAACCAATTTTATCGTGTTTGTTCCTTTGGTTATATAAACGAAGGTTTTTATCAACAAAAGGTAAAAGTAATTTTTCTGTTTCATTAAAAGATAATATCCCCAGTCTAAAGGCATCTTCCAAATCCATAATTCCATAGCATATGTCATCAGCAGCTTCAACTAAATAAGCTAACGGATGACGAGAAAAAATAGAATTATTTTTTTCTTTATTTAGCTTTGTTAAACCTATACCTTTTGTAACACTTTCAAATATTTTTTTTTCTGATTGAAAAAAACCATGCTTTCTGTAAATTTTATTTCCTTTAATTAATTTTTCATCTATACCATTTAATTTTGATTCTCTTGGATATTTTGTAAAAGTACCAAGTGTAGCCAAACTTAATCTTAAACTTCCGTTAATATTTGGATTTTGTAATTTAGTAATTATCCTAAATCCTTGAGCATTGCCTTCAAAATTTATAAGATCTTCCCACTTTTTATTGTCAGAAATTTTAGATTCAAAATTTTTTCCTTCACCATTTCTAAAATATTCTGATATAGCATCTTCACCGGAATGACCGAAAGGAGGATTGCCAATATCGTGTGCTAAACAAGCGGCAGCAACAATCTCACCAAAATTAAAAGATAAATATTTCTTTTCTAATTCTTTATGTCTGCCTATCAATATTTTTCCAACAATGTTTCCTAATGATCTGCCAACACAAGAGACTTCAAGGCTGTGAGTAAGTCGTGTATGAACAAAATCACTTTCTGGTAATGGAAAGACCTGAGTTTTGTCTTGCAGTCTCCTAAAAGCTGAACTAAATACTATCCTGTCAAAATCTCTTTGGAATTGACTGCGCCCGTCACTTTTTGATTTTTTTTGCTGTCCGTAAATTTCAGTTGATAATAATTTTTCCCAGTTCAACTTAATTTCCATTATTTTTAATAGTTACAAAATAAACATAGCCAATTAATAATAAAATATTGTTTTTACTATTCACTTCAATTAATTTTATTAACAAATGAATTCTAATAATGAAAATATTCTAAACGAATCAGTTCAGTTTGTAAAGGGTGTTGGACCTAAACGAGCAGAATCATTTGAATCAATTGGAATAAAAACTATTAGAGATCTTCTTTTTTACTTTCCAGCTAAACATTTAGACAGAAGAACAACTCTTTCTATTGCTAAAGCATATTTTTATCTGTTAGACGGTTATGATGGTGAAATTACTATCATAGCGGAAGTAATAAATAAAGATAGAAGAAGGTTTGGCAAACAAGAAATTATGACAGTTACTTTAAAAGATTTGACTGGCAGTTTTAATTGCGTCTGGTTTCATGGCATAAAATATATTTATGAGATATTTCAGGAAGGAAATACTTACGCCGTTTCAGGTAAACCGACAAGGTCTAAATATGGGGATATGCAAATCATTCATCCTGATTTTGATAGAATAAGCGAAGATGAAACTATAAGTTATTTGAATACTGGAAAAATTATTCCATTCTATAGAATTCCGAAAACTGTAAAGAGTGCAAACCTTGGTGATTTTAGCATTAGAAGAATCATTAATAATGTAGTTGATAAATATGCAGATCTACTACCCGAATCCTTGCCTGATTACATAATTAAGAAAAATGCTCTTCTTAATATTAATGATGCTGTAAAAAACATGCATTTTCCAGTAAATTTAGAATTATTTAATAAATCCATAAAAAGATTTAAGTTTGAGGAAATTCTTTATCTAGAAATTTTGATTGCACTAAAAAAATATCAGTATAAAAATAAATTGACCGGTATTAAAATGAACATAAATACAACCTTAGTAAAAGATATTATAAGTTTTCTTCCATTTAAACTAACTGATGATCAGCAAAAGACTTTAAAAGATATTTTTATTGATATGAAACAAGATCAACCTATGAATAGATTGATACAGGGGGATGTAGGAAGTGGAAAAACAATTGTTGCTCTAATTGCAATGATAATTGCTGCAGACAATGGATTTCAGTCTGTAATGATGGCACCAACCGAAATACTTGCAGATCAACATTTTATAAATATTAGTAGATTATTGAATGATTTCTCAAGTAAAAACAAAAATATTCATATTAATACAACTTTATTATTAGGCGGACAAACTAAAAGAGAAAGAGAAATTGTTTTAAATGAAATTAAAACAGGTAAATCAAAAATTATTATTGGTACACACGCTTTATTAGAAGAAAAAGTATCATTTAGCAAACTTGGATTATTGGTTGTTGATGAACAGCATAGATTTGGAGTAGAACAAAGAGCAGCTCTTATGAAAAAAGGTACAATGCCTGATGTAATTGTAATGAGTGCTACTCCAATTCCAAGAACTTTATCAATGACTGTTTATGCTGATCTTGATATTTCTTTAATAAAACAATTACCAAAAGGAAGAAAAAAAATAAAAACTGTTTTAAGAAGTACAACTAAATTACCTGATATATATAAATACATTATTGAAAAAGCTTTCAATGGTATACAATCATTTATTGTCTATCCTTTAGTTGAAGATTCTGAAAAGTTAGAGTTAAAATCAGCTGAAGCTTTTTACAAGTCTCTTACAAATACATACTTTAAGAAAATAAAAGTTGGATTGCTTCATGGAAGAATGAGTTGGCAAGAAAAAGAAAATATTATGCAGCAATTTAAAAAACATAAATTTGATGTTTTAATTTCAACAACTGTTATTGAAGTAGGGATAGACATTCCAAATGCAAATATAATTTTAATTAATGAAGCACAAAGATTTGGTATTTCACAACTTCATCAACTAAGAGGAAGAGTTGGAAGAAGTGATGAACAAGCTTATTGTATTTTGGTAACTGATGAAAAAAACATGAAGTATAATTTGAAAGATGACATGAAAATAGAATATTTGTCCTCAGCCCAAAAAATTATTTATAAATCTTCCATAAGGCTAAATTCAATTGTAAAGCATTCAGATGGCTTTAAACTTGCTGAGATAGATCTTAAGCTTAGAGGACCCGGAGATATTTTTGGAATCAAACAAAGTGGTATGCCTGAATTAAATTTTATTGACATCGTTAAAGATACTGATATCATTGAGCATGCTAAGGGTGTAGCTTTTAAATTAATTCAGGAAGATATTAATTTGCAAAATGAAAACAACAAACTCCTCAAGGAAAATCTTGTAAACCACTACTCTTCTCATTTTAACTATTCAAAAATTGCCTGAAAATATTTTTTGCACCAAAAAAATATTTTTTATTTTTTTATTGACTTAATAATATTATTAATTATATTTATTAAAAAAAAATTTAAAGGATTTTTATTTTATCTTATAAATTTAAAAATAGGTTAAAAGTCGGACTAACTTTTAATGTAAAACCTATTGAGCAACTACCATCTCAAGAAATTCTTGTCGACTCATCGCCATCTTCAGTTCAAACAAAACCCTCTGTTGATAAATATGCTGAATGGGATTCAGTAGAAACTATTGATGCTTTAAAGGAAGCATTAGAATTATATAATGATGTAATCATGATTGAAGGTAATGAAGAGGTATATATAAAATTAAAAGAAAATAGACCTAACATAGTTTTTAATGTTACTGAAGGAATTAATGGAGGAAGCAGAGAGGCACAGATACCTGCAATCTTAGATTTGTTAAATATTCCTTACACAGGGTCTGATCCATTAACACTTACAACTTGTTTGGATAAAGCAAGAACAAAAGAAGTTTTATCATATCATAAAATTCCAAATTCAAAATTTACTACCTCAGACAATTATAAATCATTAGATATTGGTGAAATGAATTTTCCATTAATTGTTAAACCTGTTTGCGAAGGTTCGAGCAAAGGAATTTATTCTTCTTCTTTCGTTTCCAATAAAGAAGAATTAATAAATGAGGTACGACGCATAACAGAAAATTATAACCAAACTGCGTTAATAGAAGAATTTTTACCCGGAAGAGAATTTACTGTTGCATTAATGGGTAATGGTGATGATGTAAAAGTGCTGCCAATAATTGAATTAAGTTACGGTGATTTTCCGGATGACCTAGCACATATTTATTCTTATGAAGCAAAATGGATTATTGATACTATAGATAATCCTATGCAAGCTTTCACTTGCCCGGCTAAAATTTCAAAATCATTAGAACAAATTATTAATAGAACAGCTTTACAAACCTTTAAGGTTTTAAATTGTAAAGATTGGGGAAGAATTGATTTAAGATTAGATACAGATGGTATTCCCAATGTGATAGAAATAAATCCTTTGCCGGGGATACTACCTGACCCAAGAGAAAATTCTAGTTTCCCCAAAGCAGCTTTTGCTTCAGGGCTAACTTATAACGAAATGATAAATGAAGTACTCTATTTATCTGCAAAAAGGCACGGATTAGCTTGAAACAAAACAAAAAAATACTAGTTGCCTACAATGCACCAGTTAGTATTTACTCTATATATACCGGTAAACCCGGATCCTTCACAAATGGTAAACACGATTTATCAGAAAATGGATTTTCAAATGAAATTGAAAACATCTGCACTTCTTTAAGAAAACATTATTATTGTGTTGAAGTATTGGCAATTGATAATAATATAGAATCTGCCATAAAGAATATTGTAAAATTTAACCCGGATGTAATATTTAATTTTGTTGAATCCGTTGAAGGCATTTCTAGTTATGAATTTTGTATTGCCGGTGTTTATGAATTATTAGGATACCAATATACCGGTAACCGTCCACAAACATTAGGAAACTGTTTAAATAAATCTATTACTAAAAATATTTTAAAAGCTTTTAATATTGATACTCCTTCTTCAATTACACTTTCAAAAATTGATGAACTAAACAAAAATGATTTTACCTTAAACTTCCCTGTAATAATAAAACTATTAAAAGAAGATGCCAGTATTGGAATTTCAGAAAATTCTGTTGTTTATAATTTTAAGAGCTTATTAAAGCAAGTTGACTTTTTGCTAAACACTTACAAAACTGAAATTATTATTGAAGAATATATTGATGGTAAAGAATTGAATGTAGCAATATTAGGTAATTCAATTTTTCCAATTTCTGAAATATCATTTAAAGGATTACCGAAAGGATTACCGAAAATAGTTACTTATGAAAGTAAGTGGATTACCAATAGTGATTATTATAATAACACACTCTCTGTTTGCCCTGCTAAAATAAACAACAAATTAAAAAACTTGGTTGAAGATATTGCCACTAAATCTTTTAAAGCATTAAAATGCAGAGATTATGCTAGGGTTGATATAAGACTTGGCAAAAATAATAAACCATATGTGATTGAAATTAATCCAAATCCTGATATATCAGTAGATTCAGGATTTTACAAAGCAGCAAAAAAATTTGGTCTATCACATGATCAATTACTTAAAAAATTATCAGAATTTGCTCTCAGCAGATCTTTGAATGATACGCAGAATAAAGCAGTCTGATAAAATTGCATTAGAAGAAATGTTAAATAATATTTCTTCATTTACAAGTGATGAAGTTAATGTAGCAATGGAATTAATAAATGTAACTCTTAACTTCAAAGAACAAAAGGATTATAATATTTTTGTTTTTACAGAAAACGAAAAAATTTTAGGATATCATTGTATTGGAATAAGACCTTTAACAGATGCTGTTTATGATTTGTACTGGATAGTTGTTGATAATAATGAACAAGGTAAAGGTATAGGTAAAAAATTAATGGCACACGCAGAAGAATTTGTTACACAAAATAATGGGAGATGGCTTTTGATAGAAACATCCTCTAAAGATGATTATACAAATACTAGAAATTTTTATATAAATAATAATTATAAAGTTGTTTCTCAAATAGATGATTTTTATAAGCTAAATGATAGCTTAATTATTTACGGAAAGAGATTTTAAAAACAATCAAGGATTAATTATGGAACTTTGGCAACAAATGATTAGAGACAGTATTCATACTGTCGATGAGCTTGTTGATAAATTTGGTATTGACAGAGATGTTGCTGCCAATTTAGATGAATTCTTTCAAGCTAGAATAAACCCATACTATGCTAGCCTTATCCGATACCCAGGTGACCCAATCTGGTTACAATGCGTACCTGATAAAAAAGAACTTGAAGATGTGGACGCTGAAGAAGATCCATTGATGGAAGATTCTATGAGTCCGGTACCCAACATAACACATCGTTATCCTGACAGAGCATTATTTCTGGTTACCAGTCAATGCGGTATGTATTGCAGATTCTGCACTAGAAAAAGAAAAGTTGGTGACTATGAAAAAATTTCCATGAAAAATTTGGAAAGTGCTTTTAATTATTTAGAAGATCATAAAGAAATAAGAGATGTTATTTTGTCAGGCGGAGATCCGTTTATGTTAACTGATAACATGCTCGAAAAAATTCTAAGTAGATTAAGAAATATTCCTCATATCGAAATAATTAGACTCGGATCTAAAATTCCTTGCGTTCTCCCACAAAGAATAACTGATAATCTTTGTAACATGATCAAAAAATATCATCCTATATATGTTAACACACATTTTAATCATCCTTGGGAAGTTACACCTGAAAGTACTGAAGCTTGTAAAAAACTTGCTGATGCTGGTTGTCCAGTAGGTAATCAAATGGTAATAATGAAAGGTGTTAACGATAATCCTGAAGTTGTGAAAGAGCTAATGCAAAAATTATTAAAAATTAGAGTTAGACCTTATTACATGTATATGGCTGATGAAACTAAAGGTGCAAACCATTTTAGAACATCAATTGAAACAGGTCTAGAGATTTACGAACATTTAAGAGGACATACCAGTGGTTTAGGTGTTCCTCATTTTGTAATTGATGCACCTGGCGGTGGAGGTAAAATACCGATAATACCTAATTATACTTTGCACCACGATAAAGATAAAATAATTTTACGCAATTATAAAAATGAGATTTATGTTTATAAAAATTATCCTGATAAAAATAATCCAAAGAAACAGGATAAGAGTAGGATAAAAATTAAGAAAAGAATTAAAGGAGACTTAGTAGAAGTAGATGAAACAAAAGATACATTAATGGATATTTTACAAGAAGTAGAAAAATAATTTTTACTTCTTTGTAATTATTTTTACAATATCTTTTTCAATTGTTTCTGTTGGTCCTTCTATTATGCGACCTGTTTCTTTATTGTTTTTATTAAAAATAATAGTTGGAACTCTTTGAATTTTCAACGAATCAATTTCACCACTTAACCCCTTTTTACTTCTATCAACAGCATAGATTTTCAATTTATCAATAGGGTAGTTTAAGTAATCAAGAATTTTAAAAAGACGGGGTACTTCCCTTCTGGTGTCACTGCACCAAGTTCCCATCACTAAAGTAAGATCATAATTATTGATTTTATCTTTTTCAACTTGAACAGAGCTTGTATCTACTTCGTACATATTATATTCTGAATTGAACCACCAAGAAAAAACAGAATCTTGAAATGCTGTTCTGTCGATTTCACCTATTAGCATTGGCGCTTTTGTTTTGGGATCTTTGATTTTTTTATTTTGTGAAAATGTTATTACTGAAAATAAGACAATAAATATTACCACAAATTCTGATTTCATATTACTCACCATTATTTCCATTTTTATTTCTTAAATCTATTCCCCACATTAGTTTGTTCCTTAATGTTTCAAAATAATTATTAAGTGATGTGTGGACTAATTTAAAGGGTTTTTTACTCTTCTTAATTTTAACTGTTATAGGAGGAGGAAAGGCAAAAACTCTTTGACCGTCACAATTTACATGCACATCTTTAAAAGGAGAATTAGCTGTAATTGTAATTACTTGATTGCTTGATAGAACTAAAGGTCTAATATTTAAACTATGTGGTGAAATGGGAGATAAAGTAATTACATCCGCCTTTGGATTAACCACAGGTCCTCCTGTTGAAATAGAGTATCCTGTAGAACCAGTTGGAGTTGCAACAATAATTCCGTCAGCACCAAAAGTAGTAACATAGTCATCATCTACTTTTATTGTAAGCTCAATCAATTTGGGCCAGGAACCTTTATCAATAACAATATCATTTATTGCATACATTGTTTCAACATTATGCCCTAGACATTCGGCAGTAATTATCATTCTTTCATCTATAGTATATCTTCCGTTTGTAATTTCTTCAACAAGATGATCAAGCTGCCCCATTTCCGCTTCTACTAAAAATCCCAATTTACCAATATTTATACCGAATACAGGCTTATCATATTTTAGAGCATGATAACCTGTAGCAAGCATTGTTCCATCACCACCTATAGAAATTATTAAATCACTTTTTTTACACAGATTATCAATCTCTAAAAATCTATTATCACTGATTTTTTCTCTTAATTTATTCTTTACATCTTTTACTTTTTCCGTTATATAATAATCAAAGCTTTTGCTTTTTAACTTTTCAATAAGTAATGAAACAATTTCAATTCCTGGTTCTTTGGTAGTATTAACAGTGATACCAATTTTAATAGTTTTTTTATTTTTTACTTTTTTTGTCATCTTCTTTTTTATTTTCACTATTTGTTGGTGTTTTTTTGTCTTTACTTAACTCTTCAACATATGTTAATTTTAATTCTTTAAGTACCTCTGTTAAATATTTTTCTTCATATTCACTTAAATTACCTTTTGTTTTAACTTGAAGCATATCCAATGTATCAATTGAAACTTTTGCATAGTCTATATTTCTATCAATTCGTTTTGTTACAGGGTTTTCTAATTTCCCCATTGCCATCATAGCAATTTGTTGGTTTTGTAAAACCAACTGCATAAAAAGTAATTGAGTTTTGTCAGTTTCCATTTTTTACCTTTCCCTTTTTCAACTCCCATAATTTACAATATTTTGTAAAAACATATACTGAAGAAAATATTGATAATATAAAACCTTGTATTCCATCTAAAAATCCAAGTTTAACAAAATACATTTTCATAAAAATAAATAGTGGTCTAAAAAGTATATCAATTATTTTGAATTTTCTTCCACAGTTTAATAAATCTTCTGCTGCCAATGAAGTATATTCATTAAATTTTTTGAAATAATGTTTAATATCAGGGTCTGTAAAATGATCTAAGTCTGATATTAATTCTCCAATATTTCCGTCAACGATTAAGTGTTCGTGAACTTTCAGATCAATAAATTGTGCTTTCTTTTTGTTGAATAATCTTACGACTCTACCAGGATACCATCCACAATGCTTTATCCATTTTCCTAAGAAATAAGCTTTTCGTGGAACAGAATATGCTGAGTATTTAGGTTCAGATACTTTGAATTCATTTATTTCATTTTTTAGCTTCTCGGTTAAAGCTTCATCTGCATCAATCCAAAATATCCAGTCGTTTTTAGTTAAAGTTACAGCATATTGTTTTGTTTTTGCATACCCTTTCCAGTTAATAACACTAAATCTAACCAAGGGAAAGGTTCTTAATATTTCAACCGTTTTGTCCGTGGTTTGATCATCAACCAAAACGACAATATCATCTATGCAATCTTTCAGGTTGTTTAAACATCTACTAATATTTAGCTCTTCATCTTTAGCTATAATTATAGCTGAAATTTGGATTTTAGAATTCATTTATATCTGATATGCTATTATTTTTATAAAAACAAAACTATTTTTTCTATATTGGTTATAAAATTATTTAAAAGATGTCTTTTTAAATGACATTCTTTTAATACCAAAATTAAAGAAAATGTTTCTGGGAATCATATATTTATTTGTAAAAAGATATATTATTATTAAACCCTAATGAAAAAAATATCTGAATTTTATTCCATTATTAAAAATTCAACAAATTCTAACTCTTTCGAAGAAATTGCCTGGGTGGGCTTAGGCCAAGGATTAAATGTAATACTCAGCTTAATAATAATTAAAATTATTTCTCAAATGGGTCCGAATGATTATGGAGTTTACGCACTAATAATAACAATTTCTGCATTTCTTGGGTTGCTTTTTGGTGCATTTCAACAGGGATTTATTAGATTTTATTATGACTATCAAAAAGAAGTAAAAGATGGCATTTATGTTAATCTTTTTTATAAATTTTTAAGTTTGTCTGCCTCTATTTTATCATTGATAATTTTCATCACATCTCTTGTAGCAAATAATTTTATCAACAATTATTCTTTGTTCTTTTTTTTAATTGCAGGAGTGATGATAGTTTCTACAAAAGTGAGTGAATTATTCAATTCTTGGTTTAACATTTTAAGACACAGAAAAACTAATACTATATTACTTTCTAGCGAGAAAGGATTGATAATAATTTGTTTTTTTGTTTTACTCTTTAGTAATGCTTTAACTCTTTACAATGTTATAATATTTATAAGTCTCTCAACAATTGTTATGATCTTAATAAAAATTATAGTGTTTAATAAATATGTTAAAAAACCTGAAATCATTTCAAAAACAGAGGTCAGCATTCAACAAAAAAAAATGAGGAAAAGAATATTGCTTTACGCAACACCTTTTTTAATCTGGGCAGTAGCCGGCTGGCTTCAACTTAATGGAGAAAAATGGATAATAAATGGTTTCCTTTCTGTAAAAGTAGTTGGAGTATACGCTATAATGATGGCGATTGTAAATGCCTTGGTAGTTATTCCAACAAATGTAATAAATGAATTTGCACAACCAATAATATTCAAAAATTATTCTGATCTAAAAAATTTAGAAGATATAAATAAAGGTTACTTGTACATAAACATTATTATGGTATCAGTGTTTGTGTTAACTATTTTTTCAACCGTAATTACTTATTTTTTTGCAAAACAATTAATAACAATAATAAGCTCAAAAGAATATTCTGGTTATTGGTATCTTTTACCTCTGTTAACATTTGGTACGGGTTTATTTTACTTGGGGCAAACCCAAACAATTTTAGGGCTTGCCTTGGACAAACCTAAAAAATATCTCCTCCCAAAAATACTGATCGGCGTTTTAGCTGTTCTGTTTAATTTATTTTTTATAAAAACTTTTGGATTAAACGGAGTTGCTTATACTATTATACTAATTGGATTTTTATATGTAATACACATTAGCTTAATAAACAGAAAAATTGAATCCGTTTTTTATAAAAACATTAAATAAAGAGATATAGTTTGCCAAAGATTTTTTTAAGCATAATGAAATATGATTACGGAGAATCCAAAAGAGGATTTTCTTACGAGTATAATAATTTATATTTACCGTTGTGTGATGTTTTTGGAAAAGATAGTGTTTACTTGTTTGACTTTTTTACCCATTACAAAGAAAAGGGTAAAACTGAAATGAATCTATCCTTAAAACAAACTATTACAGAACAAAAACCTGACATTGCTTTATTTGCATTATTTACTGATGAATTTAATCCTGAGATTATCAATTCATTAAAAGAAATTACAAAAACCGTTGTCTGTTTTTTTGATGACCCATGGAGAACAAAATTTGTAAATTATTGGAAGCAATATTTTACTTTTTTCTCTACCCCTGATCATACAATGTATCAAAAATATTTATCAAATGGTTATAAAAATGTATTTTTCACCCCTTTTGGTTTTAATAAAAACATATACAAAAAAATTGATACAAAAAAAATATATGACATTTCATTTATTGGTGGATATAGTCCGCTAAGAGATTGGACAATAAAAAAATTAAATTCAAATGAAATTGATGTAAAAGTTTTTGGAAGAGGCTGGAACAATAACAAAAGCTGGCTCACAGAAGGAGAAATGGTAAATGTTATTAACCAATCAAAAATAAATTTAAATTTGTCCAATGCTCAAAGTTATTATTTGCCTTTTTTGATTTGGTCTCTGCGTTCATTTAAAACAGTTAGAGATTTACTTCTTTTAAGAAAAACAGTTGAACAAGTTAAAGGCAGACATTATGAGATTAATGGTTGCGGTGGTTTTCAATTAAGTTTTAATATTCCTGGTTTAGAAATTGCTTTTGAAATTGAAAAAGAAATAGCAGTTTATTCATCGATTGACAATCTAATAGAAAGGATAAACTATTATCTGAAAAATGATCAGGAAAGAGAACTAATTGCCGAAAACGGATATCAAAGAAGTTTAAAAGATCATTCGGCACAAAATTATTTGAAACTTTTAGTTAATAAAGTAATTGGAAATATCTAAATGATGGAAACTCATAAACCAATTGTTTCCGTTGTTATTCCCACCTTTAATTCTGAAAAATTTATTGAAGAGACAATAAATTCTGTCTTAGCACAAACATTAGATAATTTGGAAATAATTGTCGTAGATGATAAATCATCAGATAATACAAATGTAATAATAAAAAAATTCAAGGATAAAGATGAAAGAATAAAACTTTATCAAATTCCTCATTCTGGTAAACCATCTGTTCCAAGAAATTTTGGAGTTAAAAAAGCTCTTGGAAAATATATAGCTTTTTTGGATTCAGATGATGTTTGGAAAAAAAACAAACTTGAAAAACAAGTTTATTTTCTTGAAAAACATCCAGGACATATTTTAGTTTATTCTATGAGTGTAACTTTTGATAATGTAAATTTATTCTCTTCAAGTTTTGAAATTCTGCCTTTACTTCATAAAGCTTCAATAACAAAAAATGATTTGATTAAAAATGGAAATTCTATTACATGTTCATCTGTTTTAATTAAAAAAGAATTTTTATTAAAAGTAGGTGGATTTGATGAAGATCCAAAATTACAAGTGGAAGATTTTGATCTATGGATAAGGTTATGTGAAATAGGAGAAATTGGTTTTATTCCCAGAGTACAAACATATTATCGAGTTCACAATAAACAATTCTCATCCGATTGGGAAACGAAACAATACAGAGTAAAATATTTGGCAGAAAAAAGAGGGTGGAATATTCCAGAATATAAATTCAGGCGAAATAAAGGATTTTTCTTTCTATTTATTAGAAACACCATTCATATTAGTAATCTTCTTTTAGTAAAATTATTATCAATATTTGATTAATTTAAATTGATTGATTATAAAAAAATAAAAATCCTAATAATTACCTCAAGGGCTGACTTTGGAGGCGGACCCAAACATATTTACAGTTTAGTAAAACAATTAAAAAATAAAATAGATTTCTCAATTACCTGTCCAAAAGATTATCCATATTTTGATTTATATTCAGAGCTTATAGGTTCTGATAATATTATTGAGATTCCACACAGAAAGTTTACTTCCTCTACATTATTTTCTCTAATAAAGTTTATTAAAAAAAATAAAATCCACATTATTCATTCCCACGGCAAGGGTGCAGGTATTTATTCCAGATTGCTCTCATTATTTACAGGAACAATTTCTGTACATACTTTTCATGGTATTCATATAGATGAATATAATTCCATCATTAAATTTTTATATTTATCTGTTGAAAAAATATTATCAGTCTTTACTAAAAGATTAATCTCTGTCTCCAACAGTGAAAGAGAGAGAGTATTAAAATTAAAGATATCAAATAAGAATAAAATAATTACCATTGAAAATGGTGTTGAGTTAGAAAAGAATAAACTTGTTAATTTTAATCCGGCCAATAATGTTATTGATATTTTAACTATTTCTAGATTCGATTTTGCAAAAAATTCAAACTTGTTAATACCCATTTGTAACGAACTGAATGTCCTTGACTCAGACTTTAATTATTCGATAAATATATTAGGTGATGGTGAACTCAAAGATAATTTTGAAAAAGAATTATTATTAAATGGACTAACTGGTAAAATAAAATTACTGGGCGCACACTTAGATATTTCTGATATTTTAATAAATTCATTTTGTTATATTTCAACTTCAAAATGGGAGGGAATGCCTCTTAGTGTGATTGAAGCAATGGCGGTTGGTTTACCTATTATTGCAACTAATGTAACTGGGAATAAAGATGTTGTAATAAATAATGTTAATGGATTTTTATACGATATTAATAATCCAAAAGAAGCTGCAGAGTATATTTTGAAAATTGCCAAGGACATAAACCTTTGGAATAAATTTTCTAAAGCTTCAAGAGAAATGGCAGAAAAAAATTATTCTGCACAAAGAATGGCAATTGAAACATTTGAACTATATAATAAAATTTTAACTAATGAATAATTTAAACAAATGTATAGTACACGACTGGTTTGCCGGATATGGTGGATCTGAAAGAGTTGTAGAATCTTTCACGAATATTTTCCCGGATGTACCCATTCATGTTCTATTTAATCTTTTAACAAAAGAAGAGCAAGATATTGTAGGAAAGAATTCTGAAATATTTACTTCATTTTTAAATAATTTTTGGGGAGTAAAAAAGAATCACAGAAAATATTTACCATTATTCCCTTATGCCATAGAACAATTTGATCTAAGCAAATATGATTTAATTTTATCTAGTTCGCACGCTGTTGCTAAGGGAGTTTTAACAAATTCGAATCAACTGCATATTTGTTATTGCCACACACCAATTCGTTATGCTTGGGATTTAACACACCAATATTTAAAAGAACATAAATTAGACAAAGGATTGTTTGGCATGTTTGCAAAAATTATACTTCATTATATTAGAATCTGGGATGTTTCCAACACTAATAGAGTTGATTATTTTATTGCCAATTCAAATTATATTAAAAATAGAATTAAAAAGATTTACAGACGAGATGCCGAAGTTATTTATCCACCTGTTGATACTAATAAATTTAAATGTGAAGTAAATAAAGATAATTATTATTTGGCTGCGTCCCGTTTGGTACCTTATAAAAGAATTGATTTGATTGCAAAGGCTTTTACTCAAATGCCGGAAAAGAAATTGATAATTTTAGGTGATGGACCTGAGGAAAAGAAAATTAAATCTTTTTCCGGTAGCAATATTGAATTTGTAGGTTATCAAGAAACTGATAATCTTGCTAAATTTATGCAAAACGCAAAAGCTTTTGTGTTTGCTGCAGAAGAAGATTTTGGGATAATAGTTGTAGAAGCATTTTCCTCCGGCACGCCGGTTATTGCATACAATAACGGTGGAGCAAAAGAAACTGTTAAAAATAACGAAACTGGAATTTTATTTAATGAACAATCTATTGATTCAATAATTCAAGCAGTAAATGATTTTGAACAAAAAGAAAACACTTTTGATTCACTTGATCTTGCTAAATTTGCAAAACAATTTGATAGAAAAATATTTGAAGAAAAATTAAATGAATTTGTCACTGTTAAATGCGAAGAGTTTTTTAATAAATCTTCTTAAATATGCTTACAAATAAAAAATCAAAATATTACTTAAATTTATTTTTAGACCTACTACTTCTTAATTTTTGTTTTCTATTAGCTTCATCTTTATCACAAAACCTTAAAATACTTTTTAATAGAAGCTACATGTTTATTTTATTGGCTGTGTTAAATTTTGGTTGGTATTTCATCTCAAATGTCTCTTCCTTTTATCAAGATTTCTATATTCGCTCTTACTCGTTTCAACTAATAAGTATAATAAAAAATATAGCTGCACAATTAATTATCTCTGTTTTTTTCATTTTTATAGTTAAAGAAGATTTATTTACAAGAAATTTTATAATCATTTATGCATTTCTACTTTTGTTATCTGTGTCTGTTCGTATTCAGTTATTAAAAAAAATTACACTAAAATATAAGACTAAAAAAGAAAATCTTAAAAATGTAATAATTGCTGGCGCTGGTGAAATTGGAAAAAATTTTTTAGATTTTATTACTGACAGGAAGGACCTTGGCTTTAACTTTATTGGCTTTGCGGATAATCATTCCAATGAAAAAGATGTATTATGTAAAATTGACGGAATAGAGGAAGTAATTAAAAATAATTCGATTGATGTTGTAATTATTGCACTATCATTGGATTCATCGACAGAAACTGAAAACATTATTAAGATTTGCAATAAATATGCTCTGCGTGTTCATATAATACCTGACTTTTTTAAATTTGTCTCTAACAAATATCAGATAAATATGATTGCTGACTTCCCTATTATAACAGTCAGAAACGAACCGTTATCAGAAGTACAATGGAGAATAATTAAAAGGAGTATTGACCTGCTTATTTCCGGAATACTTATCCTTCTTATTTTTCCATGGCTTTCACCGGTTTTATTCATTTTAAATTTATTTTTTTCCAGAGGACCATTATTTTTTATTCAGGACAGAGTAAGTAGTGCTGATAATTCATTTAAATGTTTCAAGTTTAGAACAATGCATATAAAAAATAATTTAAGTGAACAGTTCATTCCAACTGTAAAAGATGACCCAAGAATAACAAAACTTGGAAAATTTTTAAGAAAAACTAATATTGATGAATTACCTCAATTATTAAATGTATTCAAAGGAGATATGTCTATTGTTGGTCCAAGACCTCATCCTAGGGCATATAATGAATTATATAAGTTATTTATAGATGATATTAATTTACGCGGTTGGGTTAAACCTGGGATAACAGGTTGGGCACAAGTTCATGGTTACAGAGGTGATGTTGAAGATTACGAAGAAAACAGAATAAAAATTAAAAAAAGAATTGAATATGATCTTTGGTATATAGAGAATTGGTCTCTTGGACTTGATATTCAAATTTTACTTTTAACTTTTTGGCAAATGATTAGAGGACATAATAAAGGAATTTAAATTTATTTATTGTTACTACTTTTAAATTATGTTCTTGACATTATTTATAAGGTAAACTAATTTACTCTATATCAACTTGTAATTTATTTAACGAGTTTAATAATGCCTACTAACTTTTCTGTAAAAACTTTTTTTTTGAAATTATTAATATTTTTTATTCCATTTGTAATCTTTAGTTGTACGCCGGAATCAACAGTTACTACAACCGGTGGAGGAGGAGGAACAAATCCAGTCCTTCAAAAATCTGCAGTAAGTGGACAAGTGATTAATAATTTAACAGGCGTACCTATAGACAGTGTAAATGTACTTATTACCGGACCATCAATAAATATTAACTTAAAGACAGACACACAAGGAAAATTTATTACTGAAATAGAAACATTAGTAAATGTTAATATTTCAATTTTTACTTCAAAATCCGGTTTTACTACTGACACATCAGTTGCTGTGGTTATTCCTTCAACTGCTCTTAATTTAGATTTGATAAAATTAAAACCCATTACTTCAGGTACTCCTCCATCAGGAGATCCTGTTAGCATTTTCCTAGCTTCTCAATCTTCAACTTCTATTGGTGTAAAAGCCAGTGGTTCTATAGAAACAGCAAGTTTAATATTTGAAATTAGAGATTCATCAAATACTCCTATTGATATTGCTCATTCAGTTCAAGTAAAATTTAATATTGTTGCTGCACCAGGTGGAGGTGAAATAATAAGTCCATCTTCAGTTAATACAAATAATTTGGGACAAGCAACTGTAAACATTACCAGCGGTACAAAAGCAGGGGTGGTTCAAATAAGAGCACAGATTGATTTGCCATCTGTAACTATTTTTTCTGACCCTGTTAGTGTTGCTATACACGGAGGTTTACCAGATTTAGCACATTTTTCTATCATTCCCTCCCTTGTTAATTTCCCTGCTTTAGACCAATTCAGCAGTATGGCAGTTGCTGTAAGTGTTGGTGACAAATATTCTAATCCTGTAAATCCTGGAACAGCAGTTCATTTTGAAACAACTGGTGGTATTATTGAGGGATCAATTTCTACAAATATCCAGGGAGGCGGTTCAGCAACATTATTCTCCGGTAATCCCAAACCTGTAGATCCTACTTTAGGTCCAGGCTTTGCTACGGTTACAGCGTCAACTGTTGATGAAAATCATATAACAATAACCAGGAGTGCTTTAATATTATTTTCTGGAATACCTAGTGTTTCTATTACACCAACTACTTTTGCAATTCCAAATGGCGGTTCACAAGCTTTTACAATTACAGTAACTGACGAGAACGGAAATCCATTAGCCAAAGGTACTACAATTGTAGTTACAGTAGATGCGGTAACGGTTGACAATATTTCATTACAAGGTCAAGTTGATATCGAACTGCCTGATACTCAAAGCCCTGCTTGGACTCAATTTAACTTTTCATTATTTGATGTATTCCCTGCATCTGATGAGCTTATGGGTGTTAGCCTAACTATTAAAGTTAACGGACCTAACGGATTAGCTGAAAGAACTATTCTTGGTACAAGCAGATAATTTAAAGTAAATAATTTTTTATAAAAAAAGGGCAAATAAAAATGAAATGCCCTTTTTATAATTTAAAACTAATGGAGATTAAGAGTCTGAACTGACAGCTTTGGTTTGATATAATTGAGCCATAACAGCACCAATTACAACACATACTATTAATCCGTAAATGAACCATTGCAGTGCCATGGTGTAAGGTATGGGTTGTGTAGCGTATGTGACATAAGCCATTGGAACACTTACCATCATGCCGACATAAAAACCGAAGCGAACTCCTTCCATCAATCCTTTGCCTTCCATTCCTTTTGCAAATATTAAGCAAAAGAAAAATACAAAGAATAATCCGGCAACATAAATTATCCACATTTTCATATCAGCTTCTGACCTCATTATTTTCATGACTTCTTCTGTCATATATGTGGATTTAAGTAAAACACCGTGAATCAGAAATTCCAGAATTTCGTACACAACATAGGTTGCAACAAAACTGATCCAAAATTTTTTGCTCATAATGACTCCTTTGAGTTTGTTTAAAATATAATATTTAAAACTCCCTCCATCTTCAAATTATTTATCTTTATTGCTAAATGCAACAATAATTTTTTCAAAGATTCAATAAATATTTAAATACTTTTAAAAATGAAAATATATTGTGATTGTTATTTCGAGCCCGACACCCTTCGACAAGCTCAGGGTTCGTCGGAATTAAAATGAAAATTTATTATTTTTTTATATGCTTTATTTAGATAATTAAGTGATTTTGCTTATGTTTTACTCAATAATTTAAATAATATTATGGGGATAATATGCCGGTAAATTTAATAGCTCATATAGAAATTCCATCAACTAATTTAAATACTACAACTGATTTTTATGAAAAAGTATTTGATTGGAAATTTAAACCATTTGGAAGAGGATATCTTTTATACAACACACATAATCAACTAACAATTGGGTTGAGAAAAGTCGAATCAATTAAATCAGGAGATTCTACTACTTTTCACATAAGAACTGACAGCATTGATAATATTTTAGAGAAAGCGGCTACACAAGGTGGAAAAGTTTTTAGAGAAAAAACCGTTATCCCTGCAATTGGATATTATGCTTTATTTAAAGACCCTGATGGAAATATTGTTGGTTTGTTTCAAGGGAATTAGAATTACTAACTGATGTTACGCAAAGCTGAAAGATGACATATTTTCACTGTTCACTTTTTGCGTAAGATGAGTTACTAATATATTAATAGATTGCTTCGTCGTTTTAACTTCTAGCAATGACTAATAAATTTATCCCAAAAAATTCATTGGAAATGAATTTTTTGCCGAAGGCCGCTATATAAAATGTTTTTATAAAACATTTTATATAGCGGGG
>PFVA01000267.1:0-1130 GCA_002790365.1 Ignavibacteriales bacterium CG_4_9_14_3_um_filter_30_11 | reverse complement strand
AACATTTTATATAGCGGGGTTAACCCCGACAATTTGTAAGAAAAACATATTACTCAAATAACGAATTCCGAGATTTTTATATAACTAAGCATATGACCTTTATTTACTTACAAATTGTCTGCCCAAAGGGCAGATTTTCCAATGGAAAATCTGGGTTTATCATTTAAAATTAAAAAGCCCGATTCTTTAAATTTCAGAATCGGGCTTTATTGTTTAGTGATATTTCTATCAGTTTACTTCATTAGGATCATTTTCTTTGTCTGAACAAAATTATCTGATTGTAATCTGTAGAAATAAACACCACTGGTTAAATTTGAAGCGTTAAAGTTTAGTGAGTGATTACCTACTGCAAATTCCTGATCAACAATATCTTTTACCTTTCTGCCTAAAGCATCAAATAAAGTAATTACAACTTTACCTGTTTGTGGTAGAGAGAAATTTATTTTTGTTGATGGGTTAAAAGGATTTGGATAATTTTGTGATAAAATATAATTAGTTGGTATACCTAATTCATCTTCAACTGATACAACGGTTTGTGTAGCACTATAAACTCCGGCTCCGTGTGTGCTTACAACTACCGTCCCGTCTACATCTCTTCCTTTAACCATTGGACATACAACATTACCAATAGTTGTAGAGCCTTCTTGTGCCCAAACTGTTGATGCAGCATCTAATGTTGAAGTAGAATATAGCCCGGTACTTGTAGCAGCATAAAATACTGTTTGTCCTCCAAATTCAACAGCAGTAACCCATCTTACAGAAGGTCCGTTACCGGTACCATCAGAATTCTGTTCTAAATTACCGCTAATATCACTCCAAGTTGTACCACCATCATCAGTACTCCAAACACTTTTAATACTGTAATTAGAAAAAACAACAATTAATTTATTTGCATCTGTAGGATCAACAGCAATACAGTTTACATAACCTACAGGAAGACCTGTACTAATATCAGTTGCTGTTGGATCGCCAATAGTTGCACCTGCTATTTTTAGTACTTTACCATTTGAACCACCTACAAATAATGTGTTTGCAGGTGAAGCTTTTGAAACAGCTAATGCAGTTACTTGACCGCCTGTAGTTGCATTTGTTAATACACTCCAAGTTGGTGTTGTTGCATCAACATTGGT
>PFVA01000181.1 GCA_002790365.1 Ignavibacteriales bacterium CG_4_9_14_3_um_filter_30_11 | reverse complement strand
TAAGAAAAAAGGATATTAACAATTCGTTTGGGACAGATGTGGATCGGGAAAAATATTCTATAAATTAATATGAAAAAAAACAACCGAAAATTTGCATGCTTATAAATTAGCCGATAACTTTTAGCAGTCAGTAGAAATAACATAAGCTTCTCAGTCATAGCTAATGAACAAATTGAATGAAGCAATCTGTGAATTAACTATTTTACCAGTCTTATTCTATATTGTCACCCAACCCCATATTAAAAATTACAATATAACTTAGCCTCCAATATCCCCTTCTCTAAAGGGTGAATTAAAGGGGGTTGCAAATACAAACAAACTTATTACAAACTGCCAAAAGTGAACTGCTAATCTCCTTTCATTCTTTTCCATTTTATACTTATTTTTAACACTCTATTTAATAACCAAAAATAGGAAATTTTTAAAATGAAAAAACCAGTTTATCTTTTTTTAATATTAGGACTTATATCTATGTCTTGCAGCAATAAAAAATCAAATCCATTTTTAGTTGAGTGGAATACTCCGTTCAAAACTCCACCTTTTGATAAAATTAAAACAGAGCATTACATTCCGGCTTTCAAGGAAGGGATAAAAATACATAACAAAGAAATTGAGAACATCGTAAATAATCCGGAAGCTCCAACATTTAGAAACACAATTGAAGCACTCGATTACAGCGGTAAAATCTTAACAAGAGTTCGCAGAGTTTACATTGGAATGAATGATGCATTGAGCGATGATAAATTACAAAGCATTGCAAAAGTAATTTCTGAACTTCGTTCAAATCACGAAGATGACATAAATCTAAATGCAAAATTATTTGAAAGAGTTAAATCAGTTTATGACAATAAAGATAATTTCCATTTAACAAAAGAACAGCAAATGCTTTTAGATAAGTACTACAAACAATTTGTCCGTGGTGGAGCTAATTTAAGTGATACAGACAAAGAAACATTTAGACAGCTCAATAAAGATATTTCTTTGCTTTCAATAAAGTTCGGTGAAAATGTACAAAAAGATATTAATAATTATGAGTTAGTTATTGATAAAAAGGAAGACTTGGATGGGCTACCTCAAGGTGTAATTGATGCTGCTGCAGTTACTGCAAAAGAAAAAGGTAAAGAAGGCAAATGGGTTTTCACAATTCAAAAACCAAGTATGATTCCTTTCCTTCAGTATGCAAAAAACAGAAGTTTAAGAGAAAATATTTATTTCGCTTATACACATAAGGGTGACAACAACAATGAACAAGACAATAAAAATACTCTTTCACAAATTGCATCTCTAAGATTAAAAAGAGCTAATTTATTAGGTTATAAAACTCATGCAGACTTTGTACTTGATGATCAGATGGCAAAAAAACCCAAAAATGTTTATGACCTGTTAAGCAAAGTCTGGCCTACAGCACTTAAAGTTGCGAAAAGTGAAAGAGCAGAAATGCAAAAAATTATTTCTAAAGAAGGTAATAAATTTAAGCTTGCTTCTTGGGACTGGTGGTATTATGTAGAAAAACTTAAGAAACAAAAATATGATCTTGATGAAGAGCAGCTAAGACCTTATTTTAAATTAGAAAATGTTATCCAAGGTGTTTTTGATCTGGCTTCAACACTTTTTGATATTCATTTTGTTGAAATATTTGACATCCCAAAATATCATCCCGAAGTAAAAACTTTTGAAGTTAAAGATAAAGTCGGAAAGCATATTGCAGTCCTATATACAGATTATTTCCCTCGTGCAAGTAAAAGGGGTGGAGCATGGATGGATGCATTCAGAAAACAAAGCAAAGAAGACGGTAAATTTATTCATCCTGTTATTTATAATGTAGGTAATTTTACTAAGCCTACACTTGATAAGCCTTCACTTTTAAGTGTAGATGAAGTTGAAGCATTATTCCACGAATTTGGCCACGCAATACATGGTATGCTATCAGATGCTACTTATGAATCCATATCAGGAACAGAAACCCCAAGAGATTTTGTTGAATTCCCATCACAGGTAATGGAAAACTGGGCAATGCACCCGGATGTTCTTAAAAAATATGCTAAACATTTTGAAACTGGAGAAATTATTCCTAAGGAATTAATTGATAAGATTTCTAATAGTAGTAAATTTAATCAAGGTTTTGCAACAGTGGAATATTTAGCTGCTTCTTACCTTGATATTGCTTGGCATACTATAGCAGATACAACTTTGCAGGATGCAAATAAATTTGAAACAAAAACAATGAATGATTTGGGTTTAATACCTGAAATAGTACCAAGATACAGAAGTACATATTTTAATCATATTTTCTCCGGTGAATATTCTTCAGGGTATTACAGTTATATTTGGTCTGAAGTTTTAGACGCTGATGCTTTTGCTGCTTTTGTTGAGAGCGGAGATGTTTACAACAAAAAACTTGCCGGCAAATATAAAAAGTACATTCTTTCATCAGGTGGAACTGATGATGCAATGACCCTTTATAGAAAATTCAGAGGAAAAGATCCAAGCATTGTGCCATTATTGATAAGAAGAGGATTGAAGTAAAATTGTCATTTCGAATCCTGATAAAACAGTTTTTAATTGTTTTATCAGGGTGAGAAATCTTTTTTGGAAAAATATTCAAAAATATGATTAAGATTTCTCAGTCGCTTCACTCCTTCGAAATGACTGTATAAATTTTTAATTATACATTGTAAATTTCACCTTCGCTAAAGCTATGGTGGATAAATGTTAATTGTACATTGATTAAAACTTATATTCTTTAACAGGTTCCCATAACTCAATTTTTCTTCCTTCAGGATCAAGTACCCATCCAAATTTTCCGTATTCATATTCTTCTATTTTTCCGCACTGTTCAACACCCTCTTCAACCAATAATTTCATTAACTCTACTAAATTTTCTACTCTATAGTTAATCATAAATTCTGATTTACTTGGATCTAAATAATCAGTATCATTTTTAAAAGCACTCTAAACAGTATAACCAATTTCTTTAGGATTATCTTTATCCAACCACTGAAAAGAACTTGAACCATCCTCCAGTTTGGGAATGCCGGGATGTTTTTCGTACCATTGACTAATTTCTTTAGAATTTTCAGATTTAAAAAATATACCACCAATCCCGGTTACTCTTTTCAATTTATTCTCCATTTAATTCAATATTTAAAAGAAAGATAATGAATCTTTAAGAATTTATCTCTAATTTAATTCCAATAGTCTATTATTTAATCCCAGATTTTCCATTGGAAAATCTGCCCTTCGG
>PFVA01000126.1:182-3328 GCA_002790365.1 Ignavibacteriales bacterium CG_4_9_14_3_um_filter_30_11 | reverse complement strand
CAAGTCAAAAACAGATTTTGCGTAAGATGAGTTACTAAATTAATTTTTATTCTAAATACTGTATTATAGTTAGATTAGTTTTTTTAATAAATACGGGGTTATTTTATGAAAAACTTTATAGCACTAATATTACTTATTGTTCTAAATATTAATTGTATTTCATTAGCACAAACTATTTTCACTCAGGATTTTGATAGCAGTTCAATACTCTCTAATTATTTTAATTCTTCACCAACAACAAATCAATTTAGAGCAATTTCTGCTAATGGAGGAGCTTCAGTTGATATAGTTTCAAACGCATTACAAATGGCAAAAAATACAGGGACAACAGCATATGCAGAAAGAAATGTAGATTTCTCTACAGTACCAACTGGAATGGTCTTTAAGTTTGATTTAACTGTTAGTGGCGGAGCTGCTGCTACTAGTGCTATGATTATTTATGTTGGCGGAGATATCTCTAATTCCTCAGCTATACCAAGCAATTCTAATGTATATGCACGTTTAGCTATTAATACAACTTCCACTTCCGGAGAATTTGTTGTAAGAGATATAACAAATACTACAAATGGGGCAAACACATACTCTGGTACCAAGACAATTACTTGGGTTTTAAACAACACTGGTGCTTCAAAAAATTACACAGGTCCGGATGCATCTACTGAATCTGTTGCTAATGATGCCGCTGATATTTGGGTAGGTACAACAAAAGAGTTTAATGATATATCTATTCAAACTGCCAGTCAAACTCTTGCAAGATTTAAATTTTTAGCTTCAAGCTGGGAAAACAACACAACAATTACTATTGATAATATAGTAATACAAAACGAATCAGTCCTTCCAGTAGAACTAACTTCCTTTTCTGCTGTACCTAATGCAAACAGTGTTCAGTTAAATTGGCAAACAGCAACAGAATTTAATAATTATGGTTTTGAAGTTGAAAGGAAAATTCCGGATCAAGTCCTGAATAACAACTTGGAATGGATGAAAATTGGTTTTGTACCTGGACACGGAAATAGTAATACCTCACACGAATATTCTTTTATTGATAAAAACCCGGTTGATGCAACTTCATTTTATTATAGACTAAAACAAATTGATGTTGACGGAAAATATGAATATTCAGATGCATTATTTATTAAACTAAATGTTTCTGATAAAGCAGAACTTTTGCAGAACAGTCCGAATCCGTTTAATCCTTCTACATCAATTAAATTTTATATTCCATTTCAATCAGATGTAAAAATAAAAGTTTATGATCTGCTTGGCAGAGAAGTTACAACTCTTATAAATAAGAATGTAAGTGAAGGATATCATATTGTGTTTTGGAATGGAAGTGATAAATATGGAGAAGAGGTAGCAAGTGGTATTTATTTATATAGGTTAACTGCAGGTAGTTTTGTTGAAACCAAAAAAATGATACTAATGAAATAATCAGAGTATTTGAGAGCCTGTCTGTGCTGTGTGCCAGGCAGGTTCTAATTTTTACGCACCCTGCCGTGAATCCTTTAAAAATAGATTAAGCTTGCCTGCCGCCAGTTAGGATAAATCAATAATTAGCTGGAGCCTAATTTTATAATGCACTAGTTTACTGCTGTTAAAGGTTTTTTACCGGACAAAACAGCCGCTACATTTTTTACAGAAAGAACTAAAGTATTATAAAAAGCTCTCCTGCTTTTTTACTACTTTTTCATCATCGCCAACTGAAAGTGATAAGTTACATTAAAAAATTCCTTTAATTACTACTTGACTTTTACCCCCCCCCCATTGTACTTTAACATAAGTTTCAATTTCTCATTCGCCACAAGTTTCAACATTACTGGAACGGCTAAAACTGCTGCCGCACTAATTTGGACAAGTCAGGAAAAGATAACCTATAGGAGGTTAATAATGAAGAGTACATTTTATTGGAGAATCGGGCTTCTGTTTTTTACGGTATTTTATTTAATAGGCTGCAGTAACTCAACCGATCCGGTAGACACTGCAACTTCAGGTAATGTTACGATGTCTGCGATATATACACCTCAGCCGGTTTCCGGCTTAAATAAATCAACTTCGGTAAATGCTGTGGATTCTATTAAATTAACCCGGGTAAGAGTTGTGCTGCGTAATATAAAACTGAAAGCTGAAGACAATGAAGAAGTAGAAATGGAACACGAAGAAAACGGCAATAACTCTACTAAAAAACTCGCTCCGTTTGTATTGGATCTAAACCTTACCGGCGCAATGCAGCAGCTTTCTATTTCTAATGTTCCGTTCGGAACTTATAACAGGTTTAAATTCCAGATACATAAAGTTAGCCAGGGTGAAGTAGATACCTTGTCAGCTTCAGAGAAAGCAATGTTTACAGATTTCCTTAATGGTGATAGGTACTCCATAATTATAGACGGCAACATATATAAAGATGGACAGGCTACTGCCGCTGCTTTTACTTATAAGTCAAAGATAAATGTTGAGATTGAAAAAACACTTTCACCGCAACTGGTTATCAATCAGAGTCAAACAACTCTTAATTTAACTCTACAAGTTAGTTCGGCAGGATGGTTTGTGGATAAAAGTAATTCTTTACTGGATCCAACAGACCCGAATAATTTTAGTGTGATTGAAAATAATATGCAAAGCTTCTTAAAAGCATTCAAGGATAATAACCGCGACGGCAAAGAAGACAACGATTAATTCAATCTATAACCTGATCGCAATATTAAAAGTCCTTCAAACGAAGGACTTTTTTTTATCCCTGCTTGATCTAAAAAGTATTTGACCACAACCTATCTTTCAGCGTTGCGTAACTTCAGTTATTAGTAATTCTAAAATAAATCTCCAACCGTTTCCATTTTTTTGCTGCTAATAAATGACTCAGAAACCCAGCCGTTATAGTTTTTGAATTGAACATTCAAATAACATTTACCTTCTTGAGAAACATATATTGCTTTTAATATTTTCACCTGAGTTCCGTGTGGTATTTCGCAAACCACATTTTTTCTAAATTGTGAATCCCATATATTAATCTTAACAATAGTATATGGATGTATAGCTTTTAAATCACAACCATCAATAAAAGCATAACCGGGAATAGTAATTTTACCTTTTGGTAATACAACATCATTGATAATAATTTCAAGGTCTTTAGGCGATGTATTTCCTTCAAT
>PFVA01000126.1:0-160 GCA_002790365.1 Ignavibacteriales bacterium CG_4_9_14_3_um_filter_30_11 | reverse complement strand
GCTTGATCCGTAAGCGGGCTATTTTCTGAGATTAAAGGTTGGGTTTTCCATTTGCAGGAATTTAATAGCAAACTAATTATAATAATTACAAACATATAATTTATTTTTTGCATAATTACACCTGCTATTATTTATAAAAAATTAATAAACCATAAAGCCT
>PFVA01000209.1 GCA_002790365.1 Ignavibacteriales bacterium CG_4_9_14_3_um_filter_30_11 | reverse complement strand
TATGTTGAACTTTCAGACATCAATACTCATTCATATGAAATTATTAATTCAACGACCTATCAAGTTCATGAATTACCAAGCAGGGCAAGTTATGAATTGCAGGAAGGAGATATTATTACTGCAATTGCAGGTAATTCAATTGGAACAAGAAAACATGCTACGGCATTAGTAACAAAAGATTTTGAAGGTAATATTTGTACTAATGGATTTCGAGTTTTAAGAAATTTTAAAATAGACAGCTATTATTTGCTATACTTCCTTAAATCTGAAGTGTTTTTGAAACAAATGTTTATGTATCGGACAGGTGCAGCAATACCAAATGTTTCAGACAACGACTTATTAAACATTGTTATTCATGTCCCTGAACAAAAGATTATTGATGAAATAAGTAATAAAATGAAACATGCGTTTGAGTTGAGACAGGAATCCAAAAAACAAATTGAAAGTATAAATTTAGAACTTGTTTAACCCAACGCTTCGTAGTCAAGCACATTGCCAAAGCCGCAACGATCCAACGCTACAACCAAAACTTTGTCAAAGAGCTTGCAAACCCAATGCACAACCAGCTGACAAATAGGACGAAAGAAGAACACCGAACCGATAACAGCACCTACAAGAAATTGGCGGTTCAGTGGTTAAATGAAGCTTTGTGCTTCGTATCAAGTTCATTGCTGGCAGACAGTTTTGTGCTTCGAATTGCCAAACGACACCATACACATAACAGTTATTCTTTAATTGTAAATCTAAACTGTAGTTGTTTGCTTCTGCCAAATAATAGCTCCCATATAATCAAAGCCAATACTCTCACAGAATTTTATTATTTCTGTGCATATCGAAATAACTTTATAGCGCCCATAGTAAACTGAGCGGACAAATTGGTCCCCTATGTTTATACATAAACAGCAGCCATTATCAAGAACTCTATAGCACTATTTCCAAACAATATTTAAATTGTTAATGTAAGTCTCATAATTTTCATGATAACCAATTTGATTTCTTGTACTATAGTCTTTTAATTGCCAATATGGTGGCGAAGTGATTACTAGATTAACTGAAGCATCTTGAATCAAGTTCATCTGGCAACTATCACCAATTATTATTTTATGTGTTGTCTTCAATTTGATTTGTTTATACTAAAATTTTATAAACCCAGATTTTCCATTGGAAAATCTGCCCTTTTGGCCGACAATTTGTAAGTAAATAAAGATCATATACTTAGTTATATAAAAATCTCGGAATTCGTTATTTGAGTAATATGTTTTTCTTACAAATTGCCAGGGTTAACCCCGCTATATAAAATGTTTTTATAAAACATTTTATGAGCGGCCTTCGGCAAAAAATTCATTTCCAATGAATTTTTTGGGATAAATTAATAACATTTTCCTATCGAAATTGGTATTAATTTAATTTGGTTGACAATTCAAAATTAAAATAATTTTAAAAAATAAAATAAAAAATTAACACTCTTCAATTTGTTGGTTTATTTTATTTTTTCTTAAACACCAACCTCCCTTTCAAGCCTAATTCTACAATAATGGTGTCTCCATCATAAAAATTACCGGCGAGTAATTCCTGTGAGAGTGGATTTGTAAGGTGTTTTTGAATTGTACGCTTAAGAGGTCTCGCTCCAAAGGTTACATCATAGCCCAATTTTGCCAGCCAGTCTTTTGCTTCGTTATTCACATCAAGTGTAATTTGTTTTTGTACAAGTATATTTTGCAAATTCTTTAATTGTATATCAACAATTTTTCTTATCTCTTTTTTGGTTAGCGGTTTAAATAGAACAACTTCGTCAATTCTGTTTAAAAATTCAGGACGGATGGTTTTTCTTAATAGATGAGTTAATTCTTGTCTTAAATTATTTACAACATCCTCAAATTTATCGTCAGTAACTATTTGTAGTTTTTCCTGAATTAAATTTGAACCGAGATTGGATGTCATAATAATTATTGTGTTTTTAAAGTTCACGGTTCTGCCCTGGTTATCGGTTAATCTTCCATCATCTAGAACCTGCAGAAGGACATTAAAAACATCAGAGTGTGCTTTTTCAATTTCATCCAGCAGCACAACGGAATAAGGTCTTCTTCTTACTGCTTCGGTTAATTGTCCGCCTTCTTCGTAGCCTACATATCCCGGAGGCGCCCCGATAAGTCTGGACACTGAAAATTTTTCCATATATTCAGACATATCAATTCGTATCATTGCTTTTTCGTTGTCAAACAAAAACTCAGCTAACGCTCTTGCAAGTTCTGTTTTCCCGACACCTGTAGTACCTAAAAAAATAAAAGAACCGATAGGTCTGTTTACATCCTGTAATCCTGTTCTCGATCTTCTAATTGCATTTGCAATTGCAAACACTGCATCATTCTGCCCAATAATTCTTTTGTGAAGTTCGTCTTCAAGTTTTAATAATTTAGATTTTTCACTCTCAAGCATTTTACTTACAGGTATTCCTGTCCACTTTGCAACTACTTCTGCAATATCCTCAGCATCCACTTCTTCTTTAAGCATCTTTTTATCTTTCTGAATTTTTAGAAGGCGTTCGGTTTCAGATTTAAGATTTTTTTCAAACTCTGTAATTTTACCATATCTTATTTCGGCAACCTTGCCTAAATTACCCTCCCTTTCATATTTATCAGCTTCGGTTTTTGCGTTTTCAATCTCGTATTTCATTTTTCTGATGTTTTGTATCTTTTCCTTTTCGAGAATCCAATGCATCTTTAATTCGTTTCGCTGTTCTTCGTATCTGCCTAATTCTTTTGAAATATCTTTTAATCTTTTTTTAGATGCTTCATCTTTTTCTTTTTTTAATGCTTCCCTTTCTATTTCTAATTTTTGAATTGTTCTTTCAATTGTATCCAACTCTTCAGGCATTGAATCAATTTCAATTCTTAATTTAGAAGCGGCTTCGTCCACAAGGTCAATTGCTTTGTCGGGTAAAAATCTGTCGGCTATATATCTTTCGGAAAGATGTGAAGCTGCAATTATAGCACCGTCAGTAATTCTTACACCGTGATGCACTTCGTATCTTTCTTTTAATCCTCTTAAGATAGAAATTGTGTCTTCTTCTGAAGGTTCGTTTATCATTACCGGTTGAAATCTTCTTTCGAGTGCGGCATCTTTTTCAATATGTTTTTTATATTCGTCGAGTGTGGTTGCACCAATTGCATGAAGTTCTCCTCTTGCAAGAGCTGGTTTTAAAATATTTGCTGCATCCATTGAACCGGAAACTGCACCGGCACCGACAAGTGTGTGAAGTTCATCAATAAATAAAATTATTTCTCCGTTTGATGTTTGAACTTCTTTTAATACCGCTTTCATTCTTTCTTCAAATTGTCCGCGGAATTGAGTGCCGGCAACAAGAGATCCAATATCAAGAGCAACAATTTGTTTTGTCTTTAAATTTTCAGGTACATCACCTGAAATAATTCTGTGAGCCAGTCCTTCTGCAATAGCTGTTTTACCAACTCCTGGTTCACCTATTAACACGGGATTGTTTTTTGTTCTTCTTGAAAGCACCTGCAGAACTCTTCTTATTTCTTCATCTCTGCCTATAACGGGATCAAGCTTTCCATGTGTTGCAGCTTCGTTTAAATTTCTTCCGTATTTTTCTAATGCTTTGTATGTGTCCTCGGGATTCTGTGAAGTAACTCGTTGAATTCCCCTTACATCCTTTAGAGCACTCAAAATTATATTTCTTGAAACACCGTTGTCTCTTAATAATTGTCCCGCTTTTCCTTTTTCATCCGATAAAGCAAGCAAAATGTGTTCGTTTGAAACATATTCATCTTTTAGTGATCTTGCTTCTTCTGCGGCAGAATCAAAAAGTTTTGATGTTGAATTTGACATTTGCTGATTGCCAAACCCAGAACCTGAAACTTTTGGCAGTTTTTCAAGAAGTTCATTTATCTTTATTTTTATGTTGTTAACATTACCGCCCGTTTTTTCTAAAATAGAAAGAGCAATGTTACCTTTCTTTTGTAAAAAAGATGCAAGCAAATGCTCGGGTTCTATAATTTGATTATTATAGTTTTGTGCGATCTCAATTGCTTCCTGAACTACTTCTTGAGCTTTTACTGTTAACTTGTTAAAATTAAACCCCATTTTTTATTGACCTGTTTTCCTTTTTTATTTATTTAATATCTTTTGCTTTTAAATACCACTCGCTTGAGTTGACAAGCAGTTTATTTACATTGCTTACCAGTTGATGCGGATCAACTAAATTGCCTTCCAACAACAGTGCTGATTCAAACATATTTTCAACAACATTTGTTATATAATCATCATTTGAATTTACTTTAAATGCTTTTAATAAATTTCTTATTAAAGCATGGTTTTTATTTATTTCTAATATTTTCTTTTGGTTGCCGACTTGTTGATTTGTCATTCTCATAATTTTTTGCATTTGTGATGACATAGCATCATCTGGATTTACAAGCAGCGACGGACTTCCGGATAATCTTTTTGATTCCCTTACTTCTGTAACTTTATCACCCAATATTTTTTTAATTCTTGCTAGAAGACTATCAAAATGTTTTTCATCATCTTTACTTAATTCTTCTGTCTTTTCTTTTTTCTCTTCCAGATCTTTAAATTTATTTATCTTTTCTAAATCAACTGTATCAACTGATTTAAGATCAAAGTCTTTATATTTCCTTACAGAGTTAATTACAAATTCATCAATCGGGTCAAACAAGTATAAAACTTCAAGCCCTTTGCTTCTAAATATTTCAAGGTGTGGATCAACTTCAACTGAATCTCTGCTGTTACCGATTACATAATAAATTTCTCTTTGATCCTCTTTCATTTTTTTTGTGTAATCTTCAAAAGAAATTAATTCCTTGTCGTCTTTACTGCTGGATGAATTAAATCTAAGCAGCTTCAAATATTTTTCCTGATTGGCAAAATCCATATAACCCATTTTAAAAACTCTGTTATGCTCTTTCCAAAATTCTACATATTGTTCGGGTTTTTTTTCTGCAATTTTATTCAAATGATTTAATATCTGTATGGTTACATTGCTGGCTATTTTATTAAAGACAACATTCTCTTGAAGTGTTTCTCTTGAAATATTTAAAGGAAGATCTTCTGAGTCCACAACACCTTTTACAAAACTTAAATATTCCGGCAGCAATTCTTTATTTTGGTGCTGTATCAATACCCTCCTTACATACAGATCTAATCCGTAATTTTCTCTGTTAAAACCAAAAAAATCTGTGTTTTTTTGTGGAATAAAAAGAAGTGTATCATACTGAATTGGTGCATCAACATTGCTGTGGATTATTTCCCAAGGTTCATCATTGTCATAAGTTAATGATTTATAAAATTCGTTGTATTGTTTTGGTTTTACACTGCTTTTTCTTTCTCTCCACAAAGCGGTCATTGTGTTTATTTTTTCTTTATCAATATAGATTGGGAACTGGATAAAGTTAGAATGCTTTTTTATTACTGATTCAATTCTATATTTCTCTGCAAATTCTTTAGCATCTTCTTTTAAATGAATTTCAATTGTTGTTCCCCTACCCAACTTTTCATCTACCACTTTTATTTGATATGTTCCCAAACCGTTTGAGTTCCACTCAACAGCTGCATCTTCTTTTCTGAAGGATCTGGTTTTAATTATTACTTCTTTAGCAACCATAAATACTGAATAAAAGCCAACACCAAATTTACCGATTATATTGTTTGCATCTTTTTTGCTCTCGGTAATTTGTTTTAAAAATTCTGCAGAACCTGACTTGGCAATAGTTCCGATATTTTGCATCAACTCTTCTTTGTTCATACCAATCCCGGTATCGGAAATTGTAAGTGTGTTTTTCTTTTCATCAAAACTAACTCTAATTTCAAGAGCAGCCTTTTTGTCAATAAAATCAGTGCCTTTGGTTGATTCAAATCTTAATTTATCTAAAGCATCAGAAGCGTTTGATATTAATTCTCTTAAAAATATTTCTCTACTTGTATAAAGTGAATGGACTAAAATATCAAGCAGCTGTTTTACTTCCGCTTTAAAATTATACTTGCCAGACTTGTTGACGGGTTTTTTTGCTGTTGTCTCTGCTGAACTCATTTTTTGTTTCTCCATTTTTTTAAAATAAAATAAAGGGCAACTTATTAAGTTACCCTTTTTTATTATGAACCATTTTCAAAAATATTTTAGTTAACCTTTATTTCTATTTCTTTAGGTTTAACTTCATCAGCTTTTGGGATAACAATGGTTAACTGACCATTCTTGAACTGAGCATCAATTTTGTCTTCTTTAATTTTGTTAGGAAGAGTAAATGAACGGAAGTATTTTCCATACATTCTTTCTACTCTGTGGTATTTAGTGTTTTTCTCTTCGTCCTCTTGTTTTCTTTCACCGCTAATAGAAATTTGTCCTTCAGTAAATGAAAGTTTAACATCTTTTTTATCTATGCCCGGCAAATCTAATTTTACAGTGTACTTGTCTTCGTCTTCTGTAATATCTGCAAGTGGTGACCAGATTGCATTTTCATATGCTTCTTCATCTGCACGGCTGATGCCAAATTTATCGCCAAAAGTGCTGAATATTTTGTTAAACTCTTTTTCAAGATTAAATAAATCTCTGGTTGGGTTCCATTTTACTAGTGTCATGATTGATCTCCTTATATTTTTTTATAAATTTTGTTTGACATTTGTGTATAATCAACTAATGTGCCAACCTACAATAATTACTGTAACTTATTATAATAAAATTATTTATGGGAAATTATATGTGTTGTGCTTGTTGTGACATTGTGTCACAGACAAAATAATTTTTTTCATTTCTTATTACAATCTTTCCAATTTATCTGACAGTATTACAATTTAATTTATTTACAATAATATTAGTTTACCCAATTCCTTGTAACTACATTTCTTAATCGATATTTTTGCAATCTTATAATTTCATTTTTTATATGTCAAACAAAATGCAAATGGACGATACAATTGCAGCTATAGCAACCCCAACGGGAACGGGTGCAATTTCTATAATTAGAGTAAGTGGACCGGAGGCAATTAATTCTGTTGAAAAAATTTTTTTTGGCAAATCAAAATTATCTGAATCTAAAAGTCACACCATTCATTATGGTAAGATCATCGATAATAAAAATATAATTGATGATGTTTTGGTATTGATTTTTAGGGCACCAAACTCATATACCGGTGAAGATAGTATTGAAATTAGCACTCATGGAAGTTCATTTATTTCACAAAGGATTTTAAAATTATTAATTAAAAATGATGTGCGACCTGCAGAGCCAGGTGAGTTTACTAAGAGAGCATTTTTAAATGATAAAATAGATCTTGCTCAGGCTGAAGCTGTTGCTGATGTTATAAATTCGAGGACGGAAGTTTCATTAAAAGGTGCCCGAGATCAATTAGATGGTTTACTTTCAAAAAAAGTTAACTCATTAAGAGAAATGCTGATTAATTCTTCGTCATTAGTTGAACTGGAATTAGATTTTGCTGAAGAAGATGTAGAATTTATTCAATTTGACGAACTAAAAAAAAGAATTGATTTAATACTAAATGAAATTGAATTTCTTTTAAAATCTTATAATTTCGGAAAAGTTATTAGGGATGGAATAAATGTTGCATTGGTAGGATTACCAAATGTAGGCAAGTCTTCACTTTTGAATTATATCCTTAAAGAAGCTAGAGCAATAGTAAGCAATATTCCCGGAACAACCCGTGATGTAATTCGTGAGGAAGTATCAATTGACGGAATTTTATTTAGATTGTTCGATACTGCAGGAATTAGAATTTCAGAAAATGAAATAGAAAAAGAAGGTGTTTTAAGAAGTCGTGAGGTGGTAAAGAATTCAGATTTAATACTTTTTATAAATGATGTTGAACAAAATTTTCCCCCAGATTTGTACAATGAATTAAAATCATTAAATAAAGAAGAAAATATTATAAATGTTTTGAATAAAACAGACCTATATAAAAAAACTAAAATAAAAACTGATATAAAAATATCTGCTTTAACAGGAGACGGAATAACTGATTTATTTGATTTAATGAAATCTAAAATTTTTGGCAATTCAAATTATAGCGAAAAAAACGCTATGGTTACAAATGAAAGACACTATAATTGTCTATTAAAAACAAAAGAAGTATTAAACAATGTAATAAACTCTATAACTAATCAAATGAGTGGGGAATTTATTGCTGTGGATCTAAGAAATGCTCTAAATAATCTTGGTGAAATAATTGGTGAAGTAACATCGGATGATATTTTGAACAATATATTTACAAAATTTTGCATAGGTAAATAAAACCCTTGGTTTCACGTGAAATATGATTCTTAATTTTCAATTATTAATTACTCACAATCAGATGAGTAAGTTTCACGTGAAACTGAACAAAAAGCTTAAAAATGAAACATTTTGATATAATAGTTATTGGTGGCGGGCATGCTGGTTTAGAAGCTGCGGTATCTTCTGCTAGGATGGGTTGCTATGTTGGTTTGCTTACAATGGATGAACATGCTATTGGGCGTATGTCATGTAATCCTGCAATTGGTGGAACAGCAAAGGGACATTTAGTTAGAGAAATTGATGCTTTGGGTGGTATAATGGGAAAAATTGCTGATAAGACCGGTGTTCAATTTAGAATGTTGAATAAATCAAAAGGACCGGCTGTTTGGTCCCCAAGATGCCAATCTGATAGAAAATTATATTCTGAAGAAGCATATAATATAGCTAATAGTATAAATAATTTATCAATAGTAAAAGCAAATGTTAACCGGTTACTTGTTGAAGATAAGAAAATTGTTGGTGTTTTAACCATTGATAATGTGACATATACCTGCAATGCTTTAATTCTTTCTTCCGGTACTTTTCTTAACGGAAAAATGCATACTGGTTTAACTACAACAACCGGTGGAAGATTTGGAGAACAACCTGCGACAGGAATAACACAATCTTTAATTGACTTTGGTTTTGAGTCTGGAAGATTAAAAACCGGAACACCCCCAAGATTAAATAAAGATTCAATTAACTGGAAGATATTAGAAGAACAACCGGGTGATGAAAATCCCCAACCATTTTCTTTTGAAACTGATTTATCTCACTTCCCTTTCTTACCACAATTAAATTGTCATATAACTTATACTGATCCTATTGTTCATAAAATTTTAGAAAAGGGGTTTGAACAATCTCCAATGTTTACTGGAAGAATTAAGGGTATAGGACCAAGATATTGTCCTTCAATTGAAGATAAAATAGTTCGGTTTGCTGATAAAGAAAAACATCAGCTTTTCTTAGAACCAGAGGGATTAGATACTGATGAAATATATGTTAACGGATTTTCGTCTTCCCTTCCGGCTGAAGTTCAGCTTGAGGCACTGCATAATATTAAAGGACTTGAAGAATGTAAAATGATTAGACCTGGATACGCTGTTGAATATGATTTTTTTCCTCCTCACCAAGTGGATCTTACTTTAGAAACAAAAATAATTGAAGGACTTTATTTTGCAGGGCAAATTAATGGGACTTCAGGTTATGAGGAAGCTGCAGCTCAAGGATTGGTTGCCGGTATAAATGCAGCAAATAAAATTCAAGGAAAACCTGATTTCGTTTTAAAAAGAAGCGAAGCTTACATTGGGGTTTTAATAGATGATTTGGTAAATAAATCTACAGATGAACCTTACAGAATGTTTACATCAAGAGCTGAACACAGATTACTTTTAAGACAAGATAATGCAGATATAAGGCTTTCAAAATATGGATATAATTTTAATCTAATAACCGAAAACAACAATAAAAAAATTGGAGAAAGAGAAAAATTAATTAATGACTCAATAAAGTTATTGCACAAAACAAAAATTCACGCTAGAGATATTAATAGTTTACTTGTTGAAAAAAATTCACCCTTAATAGATTCAACAGAAACAATAGCAAAGCTAAGTAAAAGAGCAGATTTAAATTTAGAGGAGCTTATAACCTTTATAAACATTGTGGAAAATGAGCTATTAAAAAATTTAATAAATGACAAAATTGCATTTGATCAAGTAGAGATTGCCCTAAAGTATGAAGGGTATATTAAGCGACAATATGAATTAGTAAATAAGTTTGAAAAATATGAATTAACAGATATTCCTTTAAGCTTAAATTATTTAACATTAAAAGCATTATCTGCCGAAGGCAAAGAAAAGTTAAATAAAATTAAACCTCGTTCAATTGGTCAGGCATCGCGCATTTCAGGTGTAACACCTTCAGATATTTCTATATTATTAGTATATTTAAAAAAGTAAAAAAATAAATTTTGGCTATGATAAACAGGCAAAATAAATATCAAAAAGAATTACAAAATCTATTCTGGGAAAATAGAATTAACAGTGATATTATGAGAGTACAGCAGCTCTCATTTTTTGCCGAACTTGTTGTTGAAAAGAATAAACAGGTGAATTTAATTTCCCGCAAAGACATAGATAATATAATTGAAAACCACATTTTTATTTCTTCTTTTATAGCTGCTTATGTACCGAATAAATGCAGAAACTTTGTTGATATAGGTACGGGCGGCGGCTTCCCCGGAATTCCGTTGGCAATATCAAGGCCAGAATTAAACGGTGTTCTTGTAGATTCCACAGGCAAAAAAATTGATGCGGTAAAAGAGTTTGTTAATAAACTTAAGTTAGGTAATCTAAAAGTTGAAAATGACAGAGTTGAAAGCAATGAATTTATTGCAAAGTATTCTAATAAATTTGATTTGGTTGTCAGTCGGTCAAGCGTACCTTTAATTATTCTTTTTAGATATGCATTACCACTTGTTAAAGAAAAATCTTTTATTGTTTGCATTAAGGGCGGTGATTTGGCAGATGAGTATAAAAAAGCTGAAATGAAATATAAAGCTTACATAAAAAAATCTACTATTTATGATTTATCTTACAAACCATCAAATGTAAGAAACCAAAAGGGGAAAAAGCTAGTCCTTTTGGAGCTACTAAAATGAGTTCTGAATACTCAAAAAATTTGTTTGAAGAACTAAATAATTTAAGTACCGAAAATAGAAATCAGAACTCTATGAATATTGACTCAGCACCCACTGCTGAGATTCTAAAAATTATTAACAATGAAGATAAGTTAGTACCTGCTGCTATTGAAAAAGAATTACCCTATATAGAAAAAGCAGTTGATTTAATAGTTAATGCAATTAAGCTTGAGGGAAGACTTCTATATTTTGGAGCTGGAACTAGCGGCAGACTTGGAGTGCTGGATGCTGTTGAATGTCCGCCTACATTTGGAACACCATCTGGTTTAATAGAAGGTTTTATAGCAGGTGGAAGGGAAGCAATGTTTAAAGCACAAGAGGGCGCCGAGGACTTAGAGGAAAATGGAGGAAAGGCTGTTGATGAAGCATTGGTTACAGCAAAAGATATTGTTTGCGGAATTGCAGCGAGCAGAAGAACACCTTATTCGGTAGGTGCAGTTAAAAGAGCAAATCAACTCGGTGCAAAAACAATTTTTATTTCGTGCAACCCAAGAAAAGAATTCAACATTAAAGAGGTTGATATTGCAATTTGTCCTTTTGTTGGTCCGGAAGTGATAATGGGTTCTACAAGAATGAAAAGTGGTACAGCTCAGAAGTTAGTTTTAAATATGCTTACAACTGCAGCTATGATTAGGTTGGGGAAAGTATATGAAAATATGATGATAGATCTGCAAATGACAAACAATAAACTTGTTGAAAGATCAAAAAAAATTGTAATGATAATAACAGGCTTGAGTTATGAAAAAGCATCTGACTTTTTGCAGAAAGCCGGTGGTCATGTTAAAACTGCTTTGGTTATGATTAAAGCAAATGCAGATCTGGAAGAAGCAAAACAAAGATTAAAAAAATCTGATGGTTTTGTTCGCAGAGCTATAGAATAATAAATAGTTATTGTCGTTTTTACGATAATATCCCATCCCTATTATTTTATAAATTTCTTCTTTTTAATTATTATAATATTTATGAAAACAAAAACACTTATCTTTTTACTCTTAACAACATTATATAATGTTAATATTCATGCCCAAGTCGGTGACGATTTATCAAAGTTCATTAATATGGGCGGCAAAATAGTTTCTTCTCCTTTTAATTTTGATTCAAATGACATTTTAAATCTTTCTTTAGTTACTGCAGCAACTTTTGGTTCTTTCTTTTTAGATAATACAGGCCGACAATGGGCTCTGCACAATAATAGTAATTTTAAAGATGACTTATTTAGTATCGATAATTCAACTACTGTTTTTGTAGGTGCCGCAGTTATGGGAACATACGGTTATGGGCTTATTAATAAAAATAATAAAATTAGAACTATTGGCTTGCAACTTGCTGAAGCAACATTTTATGCAGGTGGTATAAATTTTTTATTTAAATCTTTAATTGGAAGAACAAGACCATTAGTGAACGATGGGCATAAAAATTTTGATCCATTTAAATTTTCGTTTAATCAAACATCTTTACCTTCAGGCCATTCTACACTCGCTTTTGCATTTTCAACGGTAATGGCTGACAAAATAGATAATATCTTTTGGAAGGTAGGTTGGTATGGTGCAGCATCTGTTGTGGGAATAAGTAGGGTATACAACGATAAACATTGGGTTTCTGATGTTGTGTTGGGAGGTGCTATTGGTTATTTTGTCGGCAGATTTGTATTGAATAATCAAGAAGATGATAAAGAACTTATGAGTGAAACAAAGCAAAATAAAACCTCATATTCTTTAGGGTTAAAATACTTTAACAATCAACCCATATATTCTTTAAATTTTGGTTATTCATTTTAACCATAAATCAGTTCCTTAAATATGCCCACATTTAATTTAGAATCTAATTTTATTAATATAGGTTTTATAAATTTATTAAATAAAAAATTAGAAGATCCTTCAACTTTATATCCGGTTTTTACTTCTCCTCTTTACGGCTCTACCAAGGCTATGTTTGTTTCGCAAGTGTTAAAAAAGACAAAACAGATTTTAGTTTTGTTACCTCACAATAACTCTATAAATGAATTAAATGTAGAGTTAAATATTCTTGGTGTTTCAAAGAAAATAATATTAATAGATGATTTTAATTCCGGATCTATTCAGGAAAAATTAACACAGATAATTAAGGGTGATGCTCAAATAATTATTTCAACTTATGATATTTTAAGGCTTGAACTACCTTTACCAGAAACAGTTGAAAACTCTACCACAAAAATTCAAATCGGCAGCGAGCTTTCTTTTGAGGAGATAGTTGAATACCTAAACTTGCTTAATTATCAAAAAGAAAAATTTGTGGAAGTGCAGGGAAGTTATTCGCAGAGAGGTTCTATTATTGATTTTTGGTCATTCAGTGAACACAGCCCGGTAAGGCTTGAATTTGATGGTGATTTTTTAGAATCAATAAGATATTTTGATCCAGATAGCCAGCGCTCAATTGATGTAGTAAATGAAGTTACACTTGCAGGATCTTTTACTGAAACCCTTGTCTCGTCGACGAAGGCTGACGGAAACTCTGAAACAAAAGAAAAAATTCAAACTGCAAACACTTCAAATATTTTTGATTATTTAATAAACCCGCTTGTTCTGGTTTCTGAATATAATTTAAACAACACCTCCAATGAAAAAATTAATTTGTTTGATGATTCATCAAAAAAAGACATTAAAAAAAATGAGGTTGAAATAGAGGAAGGCTTTAACACTAATGAATTTAATAATGTGCGGTGGTTGATTGAACAGGAAATAAAATCATCTGAAAAATTAATTGATTTGGGAATATCTGAACCCTTTGTAATAAATGGAAATTATAAAATCCTTTCGCATTCATTAATAGAGTTGGCTTCGTCAAGCTACAAAATAATTATTACATCAGAAAATGAATTACAAACTCAAAGATTAAAAGATCTACTTTCAGAACTAGATACAAATCTTGCTTCATTAATTACTGAAGGTAAAATAAAATTTATTTCCCTCGCAGTTAAAGAAGGATATTTAATAAAAGAAGAAAAATTTTTACTTTTAACGGATTACCAAATTTTCAATAAACCCTACAGAACCAAACTCTCCGGCGGCAGAAAATACAAAAGATCTAATACCAACAAAATTTCTTCAATAGAAAAAGGGGATTACATTGTTCACGAAGATTATGGCATTGGCCAATACCTTGGATTGGAAACAATAAATATAGGTGAAGTAAAACAGGAGTCAATGAAACTACTTTATAGTGAGGGGGGAATAGTATTTGTAAACTTAAATTATTTAATGCTTGTAAAAAAATATTCAACAAACAAAACTCAAAACGGAGAGTTAAAACCAGCTCTTTCAGCATTGGGAACAGGGGAGTGGTTAAACACAAAAAAGAAAACCAAAAAGAAAATTAAAGAAGCCGCCAGAGAATTAATAGAACTATACGCTAAAAGAAAAGCAACAAAGGGATTTAGTTTTAATCAAGATACCATTTGGCAAAAGGAACTTGAAGCATCTTTTATGTATGAAGATACACCTGACCAAACCAAGGTTACAGAAGAAATAAAAAAAGATATGGAAGCAGAAAACCCTATGGATAGACTTGTCTGCGGTGATGTGGGTTTTGGTAAAACTGAGGTAGCACTTAGAGCTGCATTTAAAGCAGTACAGGACGGTAAACAAGCTGCTGTTCTAGTTCCAACAACTATTCTTGCCGAACAACATTATAATACTTTTAGAGACAGACTTAGTCAATTTCCTGTTGTTGTTGAAGCTCTTTCAAGGTTTCAAACAAAGAAAAAACAAACTGAAATACTAAAAGAATTAGTAAAAGGTAAGGTTGATATTATAATCGGGACTCACAGGCTAATTTCAAAAGATGTTGAATTTAAAAACTTAGGGCTTTTAATTATTGATGAAGAACATAGGTTTGGTGTAAAGGCAAAAGAAAAACTTCGTTCTATAAAAGTTAATGTAGACACACTTACAATGACTGCTACTCCTATTCCAAGAACTTTAAATCTTTCTTTATTGGGCGCAAGAGATCTATCAATTATTGCTACACCTCCACCCAACAGACAACCGATATACACAAAGGTTTTTACATTCGATATACTAAAAATGAAGGAATGGATTTTTGAAGAAGTAAAAAGGAACGGACAAATTTATTTGGTACACGACCGAGTAAATTCTATAGATAAGCTGGCAGATTATTTCAGAAAATATATGCCCGAAGTAAAAATTGCAATTGCGCACGGACAAATGATACCCAAACAACTTGAAGATGTTATTCACGGATTTATGAATAAAAAATATGATGTGCTTATATCCACAAAAATAATTGAGTCGGGAATTGACATACCGAATGTGAATACAATAATCGTGAACAGAGCCGACCGTTTCGGACTGGCAGAGCTTCATCAACTTAGAGGAAGGGTGGGCAGATCAAACCGACAGGCATACGCATATTTTTTGGTCCCCTCTCTTTCGGGTATTACAAAAAAAGCTCTAAGAAGACTGCAGGCTATTGAAGAACACACAGATGTTGGTGCGGGATTTAATCTTTCAATGAGAGATTTGGAAATAAGAGGAACGGGAAATTTATTGGGAACCGAACAAACAGGGTTTATAAATGAAGTTGGTTTTGATCTGTATTTAAAACTTATCAACGAAGCGGTTGAAGAATTAAAATATCAGGAGTTTAAAGAAATATTTAAAGAACTTCCTCAGTCACAAGAAAAAACAGACCCAAAAATTGATGCTTTTTTTGAAATTGGAATTCCAAAAACATATATGCCCGAACAAAAAGACAGACTTAATTATTACACCGAATTTTATTCTGTTAAATCAACCGAAGAAATTGAAGAACTGAAAGAAGAGATAAAAGATAGATTTGGACCAGAGCCTATATTGGTAAAAAGATTGGTTGCAATATCTTATCTAAAATATTATACCTCTTTTGCTCTTTTTGAAAGAATAAATATGAAACGAGATAAGATCTTGATTATACTGCCAAAAGGAGACAGGGAAGATTATTATAAATTTAAGTTTGTTGAATTGGTACGATTTACAGCAGAAAATTATAAAAAAACAATTTCCTTTAAACAGGATAAAGATATAATGAAGCTGATAATCACAAATAATTATGAGTCACCAGAAACACTGCTTGCCTTCTTAATAAAATTCTGCAATGAAGTGATTGAATTGTTTAATGTTAAAGTAGATTCAGAAAAAATAGATACATAAACATATGTCATTTCGATCCCGACGCCCTTCGACAAGCTCAGGATACAACGGTGAGATCAGTCGAATTGTAGAAGTGGGAGAGAAAAATTCTTTTCTAAAAAAATTATTTGACTTTCTGCCTTATATAAATTACTTTATACAAAAAATTTTAAAGGGGTTAC
>PFVA01000164.1 GCA_002790365.1 Ignavibacteriales bacterium CG_4_9_14_3_um_filter_30_11 | reverse complement strand
CCCCGCTATATAAAATGTTTTATAAAAACATTTTATATAGCGGCCTTCGGCAAAAAATTCATTTCCAATGAATTTTTTGGGTTTAATATTTTCCGGAACAATTTTAATTTCTTGTTCCATTCGAAAATGAATTTTATCTACTACTGATTTTGGCAAACTACATTTTAAACGAGTAGTCATAAAATAGAAATATCCATTTGGCTGAAAGTGAGGTAAACTTCTTTTATAATAGCTTATTATAAAAATAAAGGTAAAATTAATTTTCTTTCCTAAAAATTAAGCAATACTGATGATGTCTGTTTGAAACCCAAGCATTATTTACACCAAGCGCTATCAATGGTTTGTCATCTTGTAGCCATATTTTTTCGTCTTTCAATACCCAGCTTTTATTTCCACGATTAGTTAATGATATAGCTGTATCATAAGCTAAAGGATAAAGCTTACTTTTGAAATAAACATTATTAGTAATGATGCTTAAATATCCACCTGATTTTGTTTGATTATAAACAATATCAAATATTTCAGCCTGTTCTTCTATAAATTTTTTATAATCTTTAACATTACCAAGATCTTTTTTGCTTACAGAATATTTAGTGACAAGATTTTTTTTACTTCGGTTTTTCTGTCTTAAACTATTTCTTTCTAGTTGATTCCAATAAGGAGGGGAAGTTATAACAAAATCAAATCTAATTTTACTTAAATTATTTTCATTCAATATGTTTGATAAATTTTTAGAATCACCTTTAATGGGAATTATTTTTGTCTTAAAATTATTTTCAACAATTCTTTTTTTTGAAATATTATAAAACTTATTTGTGAGTTCAATTCCAACAGCATTCCTTTTAGATTCCCCTGCAGCTAAAAGTGTGCTTCCGCTTCCTAAAAAAGGATCAAGTACCCACTCATCTTCTTTTGTGAAAAATTCTATAAACTCTTTTACTAATGATTCAGGATATTTTGCCGGATGTAGGATTTCAGTTTTATTTCTTTTTATTGGACGATGAACAAACCATGATTTTGAAAATTTTATCCACTCTTTACCGGTAAGTGAATTCAATTTATTGTTTTTATTTAATCTGCCCCTTTCACCTAACTGTATATATTTTTTATCTGTTTTTGCCATGCAAACTATATTAGATTTAGAACCATAATTATTTTAGCTCAGGAAAGTAAATAATTAAAAATGAACTGAAAAAAAGTTTGTATATAGTCCTACATTTATTTCACTAAAATTTCTATCGGATTGAGATGGTTGAAAATTATATCTGTATCTAGTATAAAGTGTAAATGTATCCAAAACATCAAATAGCCCAAGTGAAATACTAGCACCAATTCCGTTAAACCCATCAAAATTTGTAACTAAATCAACACCAGGAGAATAATATTTTAATATTGGTATTTCCTTCATGTACCTATAACCTATCCTCATAAAATTACTTCTATCCGCTTTGTATATGTGTGTTAGTTCCAAAGCAAAATAACTTTTAGGGAAATTTATATTTTCTGATGTAAACGATATTAGTGGAATCTCTTTTGTTAAGTTAAATCTACTTTCTCCTTCTGTATAAGCATATCCTGGAGTGGGAATAATAAATACACTTGCAAACATTAGCCCAAACAATAAAAAATTAGATTCCTTTTCTACTTTTATAGTTTTGGGATAATCGATTAATAACTCTTCACTTTTAGTTATCCGATTCATTGAATCAGTAACTATTATAAAAGCATGCAATACCATTTCATCAACAGCAATACTAGAAATATCTATCTTAATATTATGTTGAGAAGTTAATTCTTTAGTTGTTGTATATTCAAATTCATTTGAAATTAAAATTTTAGAGCTTGTTGGATCATTTGTAAAAAAAGAAAGATTTAGAGTTAATGGTTGTTCAGGGGGAATAAATGAATCAATAATAATTATTTGGGTATTGCCGCTTTGTGAATAAAGATTAAAAGTAGAAAAAAATATCAGTGATACCATGACAAAATATTTTAAAGATAAATTCTTCAAATTATTTAACCTAAAATATTATCTATATCTTTTATTAAATCTTCTATATCTTCAATACCAACTGAAAAACGAACAAGGCTTTCTGTCAATCCCATTTTATCTCTTTCAGCTTTTGGAACAGATGCGTGAGTCATACTTGCAGGATGGCAAACTAAGCTTTCAACACCTCCAAGACTTTCAGCAAGAGTAAATATTTTAACATTATTCACAACTTTTTTTGCAGTTTTAATGTCTCCAAAATCTACAGAGATCATTCCTCCGAAACCTCTCATTTGTTTTTTGGCAAGCTCGTGTTGGGGATGAGATTTTAATCCGGGATAAAAAACTTTTTTTGCCTTATTATTTTTTTCAAAATATTCAGCAAGTTTATTTGCATTTTTTTCGTGCCTATCCATTCTTACTGCAAGAGTTTTTGTTGCTCTTAAAATAAGCCAACAATCAAAAGGGCCAGGAATTGCACCGGCAGCATTTTGAATATATCTAAGTCTTTCGTGAATTTTTTCACTTTTTGTAACTACAATTCCACCAACAACATCACTGTGTCCGTTTATATATTTTGTAGTACTATGTAAAACAATATCGCAACCAAGTTCCAATGGATTTTGAAAATACGGGCTCATGAAAGTGTTATCGACAATAGATATAAATTTATTCTTTTTACAAATTTCTGACACGCCTATCAAATCTGTTATTGTTAGCATTGGATTTGTAGGTGTTTCAACATAAACTATTTTTGTATTTGGTTTAATGGCATTGTCAATATTTTTTAAATTTGAAGTATCAACCCATGAGTAATCCAAACCAAAATCTTTCATAACTAATTCATACAAGCGATAAGTTCCGCCATAAACATTATTTGAAATGATTATGTGGTCACCACTTTTTACAAGACTCATTAATGCATTTGTTGCAGCAAGTCCGGAACTGAAAGCAATACCGTATTTCCCTTTCTCTAAAGCAGCAATATTTTTTTCCAAAGATTCGCGAGTTAAATTTTGAGTCCGTGCATATTCATACCCTTTATGTTTTCCAAGTTCTTCTTGTGCATAAGTAGAGGTTTGATAAATAGGGGTAATTACTGCACCTGTTTTAAGATCAGGTTCTTGTCCGGCGTGTATTGCATCAGTTGAAAAGCCCATAAATTTTTCCTTTTGTAAAGTAAAACTTTTATATTTTTTTGTTGACTAAAATTTAATTATGTCATCACGAAAGTAGTGAAGTGATCTGTTTAATATCCAAAAAAGATTGCTTCCCTCCTTCGCAAATGCTACGGCGGACAAGCTGTCGTTTTTTTCCCTAGCAATGATATTATAATTATTTTTTCCCAACCAAATTAAAAATTATTAATTCATCTTACGCAAAAAGTGAACAGTGAAAAGATGACATCTTTGTTTCCTGAATTGAATTCAAATAAAATGAT
>PFVA01000148.1 GCA_002790365.1 Ignavibacteriales bacterium CG_4_9_14_3_um_filter_30_11 | reverse complement strand
AATTTTTTCATTTCGTCTTGAGGTAAATAAATTCTTCCTTTTTTGTAGTCTATCTCAATATCCTGAATAAAATTTGTTAATTGAAGTGCGGTACAAATATTATCTGAAAATACTTTTGCTTTTTCATCATTAATATTGTTAAGCTCAAGAATGAGTCTGCCAACCGGATTTGCTGAATTTTTGCAGTAATTTAAGACCTCATCAAAATTTTCATATCTTTTTTTAGTAACATCCTGTTTGAAGGCAATTAATAAATTGATAAGATTTTCAGGTGATAGATTTTTTGTTCTTATTGTATTTAAAAATGCAGCATCAAATTCATTTAGGATTTTATCTTTTGAAATTGATATAATTCTATCCGATAGTTCATCAAGTTTTTTTAATCTTTCTTCATTATTAATATTACCTTCGTCAGCAATATCATCTGCGGTTCTGGCAAACCAGTAAATTATAGCAATATGTTTTCTTTGTTCTTTTGGGATAAGAAATGAAACCACGGGAAAATTTTCATAATGTGATTTAGCTAAATCTAAAGAAATTTTATAAGCAGAGTCAATATTAAATTTTTGTTTTTCTTTGAGCATAATTTGACATTAAAAGGATGTTTCATCTTGTCACGATTATCGGGGATTGTACCATGATAAAAATAATTATTTTTGTGTATTAATACTTCTGTCAAGGTATGTCCTTGACTGTCAAGGTATGTCCTTGACTGTCAAGGTATGTCCTTGACTGTCAAGGTATGTCCTTGACTGTCAAGAAATATCCTCTTGCATCTATAATATATTTTTCTTAATTATAAATACTCTCTTTTATTAGAGAGTCCTTCGCTCTTGTTGGTGCTTTACCCCCGTACCAGCGAGAGCTTTTTTTTTATTAGGTTAAGGGTTTGAAATTATAATACTCATTTCAAGGCGACCTTGAAAACCTATTAATATTACCAATCTGAATTGTTTTTATTTTCTTTTTTAATCTTATTATTTTCAGGGTGTATTTCACATGTACCGGGCATATCTTTAGATATAATTATATCCGTAACTGTTTCCGGACACTTAGATGTAGCAATTTTAGTATCTCCTAGATCCATAGTGGTTTTACAAAAAGTTGCTTTTACAACACCCGTTGCAAGGTGAAAATATTTTACGGGAATTTTTAAATCCTTATAAACTCTTGCCATAAATTGAGACCAGATTGGCATTGCAGCAACTGCCCCTTGTCCATATGAGCTAGTAAATTTTATTCTATGATCATCAAATCCAACCCAAACACCTGCAGTTAGATCCGGAGTAAAACCTACATACCAAGCATCAGCAAAATCTTGTGTTGTTCCGGTTTTACCTCCTGCCGGATATGAAAAAAATCTTCTTACTCCTCTTCCTGTTCCTTCTGAAACAACTGACTCTAACATATCAGTTAAGATAGACGCTACTTGCAGTGAAATAGCTTCTGCATAAACCGGTACAAATTTATCTATCAAAATATTATTTCTATCTTCAATTCTATTTACTGATACAGGTGAAACATTTACTCCATTATTTGCAATTGTTCCATAAGCTGAAGTTAATTCAAGAGGGGAAACTTCAGATGTTCCCAAAGCAATAGATGGAACAGCTGCAAGTTTAGTTTTAATGCCCATTTTATGTGCAATTTTAACTACCTGGCTTGGTGGAGAGATATTGCTTGTTGTCATTCTTCCTGCAATTACATTTAGTGAATGAGCCAAAGAAATTCTAAATGAAGTATAACCACCATATTCATTTTCAGAAAAGTTGGAGGGAGCCCATCCATGAAAATCAAATTTTTGATTGAGTAATGTATATGTAGGATAATAACCATTACTGATCGCTGTTGCATATACAAATGGTTTCATGGCAGAACCAGGTTGTCTCTTAATCTCTGTTGTATGATTTAATCCTCTACCAAATATTTGGTTCTCCCCACCTACCATTACTTTTATTTGTCCATTTGATTGATCCAATACAACAAACCCAACTTGAATTTTTGTTGCATCTTTTTTTACATTTTCTATAAAATTTTTATCGTATTTAAGACTGTTATATATTCTGGCTTTTTCTTCATTTGTTTCAGCTTCTTTATACTCTTTTGAATTTCTAATATCTTCATCTATAATTGTTGCTAAAAGATCTTTGTTCTCTTCCCAACTCCACTTACTATCAAACATTTTTTGAAATTCAACTAAATGATTTGCTACAACTTCATTTGCAATTTTTTGCATTCTTGAATCTATTGTAGAATAAATATTTAACCCATCACGGTACAGATCATATTTATATTTTGAAGAAAGATCAGAAAGATCTTTTCTAACATATTCCATAAAATAAGGTGCAATACCTGTGCTTCCTTTTATTCTTTGTTCAGCTAAAGTAATAGGCTCTTTTTTATACCTTTGATATTCATCATCAGTCAAATCATTCATAGTAACCATATTATTCATAACAAGGTTACGCCTTAATAATGCATTTACAGGGTGTCTTTCAGGATTGTAATAAGTAGAAGATTTTAGCAAGGCAACAAATAAAGCAGCTTCCGGTAATGTTAGTTCATTTACACTTTTGTTAAAATAAATTCTTGAAGCAGATTCAACTCCATAAGCGCCATTACCAAAGTAAGAAACATTAAGATATAGTTCTATAATTTCATTTTTAGTGTAAGTCTTTTCAATCTGAATTGCAGTTATCCATTCCCTTATTTTTCTTACAACAGTTTCTGCCGGATTTTCATTAGCAGTCTTAAGTTTGTATAAATTCTTAGCAAGCTGCTGCGTAATTGTGCTGGCACCTTCTCTTGAAAAAGTAAGTAGATTTTTTACCATTGCTTTGCCAAAGCGCATTATATCTACACCCCAATGTTCATAGAATTTTCTATCCTCTGTCGCTATTAATGCTTTTACTAAATAAGGCGGGAATTCCGAAAATCTTCTCTCTATTCTGTTTTCAATAAAATATTTACCTAGCTGCTCCCCATCAATTGAATAAACTGTGCTGGCAAGTTGTGGTTTGGGATTTTCAAGTTCCTCTAAAGATGGCAATCCACTGTATATATAAAAACCGAAAACAATAAATAATATTAAAATAAAGGAAAAAATTAATAATCTTCTTTTTCCTTTTTTCCTTTTTGTTTTTATTGGTTTATCCATTTGTTATTTCTACTATTTCAAAATTAATGTTTTCAAATTTTCCGTAGCATGGTTTATCAAGCCAAGAACCTAAATTAATGTATTTCCCATTTTTATATGTAATATCTTTCCTTGAGTGTTCGTGACCAAATAATACAAAATCAAATCCTTTTTCAATTTTAATTTTAGCAGTTTCATATAATCCGTCTTCTTTTCCATAATTTTTTTTGGTTGTATAGTCTCTACTTGATTTACTAGTTAATTTAGCTAGCCATACACCAATATCGGGATGAAGCCATCCATAAAACCATTGTATAACTTTATTTCTTAAAATTGACTTTAATATTTTATAACATATATCATTTTTTACTAAACCATCTCCGTGTCCAATAAAAAATTTTTTACCGTTTAATACAAAATGTACTGCATCATAATATAAATTTGTTCCAATTTCTTTAGTGAAAAAATTTAGATGCATAAAATCATGATTGCCAATAAAATAATGTACAATAATCCCTTTTTCAGTAAGATCTTTTAGTGCAGTTAAAGTTCTATAAAATCCTTTTTGGTAAACATATTTATATTCAAACCAATAATCGAATAAATCACCAATAATAAAAAGCTCATCACAATTTATTGCAGTTTCATTTAAAAATTTTACTAATAATTTTTCTTTTTTATCTTCAATTTCTTTGGATTGAAGTCCGAGGTGAATATCAGAAATAAACAAATATTTTTTATTCATACAACTAATAAATTAACAATTATACTCAAAGATATGAATTAATTTGTATTTTATGAAAAAGTAAATCTCATTAAAGGAGATAATTCTTGTATATTTGTTATATAATAATTTATTTATTATAGTAATGTATTAATAACAAGATTAATAATAATTTTCAGAAGTGGTGTTAAAATGAATTCTGTGGGTTCAGCAATATTAAGAAATACCGTTACTATGATATTAGCAGGGGGACAGGGAAAAAGATTATCCCCTTTAACCAAATACAGAGGCAAACCTGCAGTTC
>PFVA01000076.1:5276-8312 GCA_002790365.1 Ignavibacteriales bacterium CG_4_9_14_3_um_filter_30_11 | reverse complement strand
TTCGGAAGGTTAGCGAGTTTAATTCCTATGGCTACTTTAGCTGCTATACTGGTTATTGTTTCATATAATATGAGTGAGTGGCACGCATTTAAGGCGTTATTAAAAGCACCTAAAAGTGATGTGATTGTTTTACTTACTACATTTTTTTTAACTGTAGTTTTTGACCTGACTTTAGCTATCGAAATCGGCATGGTTTTAGCGGTACTATTATTTATGAAACGAATGGCAGAAGTATCTAATGTTAGTGTTATTACAAGAGAGTTAGAAGATGAAGAAGAAAAACCAGATTCCAATGCTATAGACAGGAAGCAAATTCCGGAAGGTGTTGAAGTATTTGAAATAAATGGGCCATTTTTCTTTGGTGCAGCATCTAAATTTGAAAATCAAATGAGGAATGTAGAAGCACCACCAAAGGTTCGTATTTTAAGAATGAGAAATGTACCTGCAATAGATGCGACTGGTATAAACACATTAAAATCAATTTACAGCGATTCAAAAAAGCAGAATATTACATTAATTCTTTCAGGAGTTCACACTCAGCCGCTTTATGCAATGACACAGGCCGGGCTGTTTAATCTTTTCGGAGAAGAAAACATATTCGGAAATATCGACGATGCTCTGGATCACGCGCGGGAGAAACTTGGATTGCCCAAATTAGGCAGGCCCAAGGATTTTATCCCCAGCGTTAAAAGAGAAATGAAAATTTAATTAGATATTTCATTAAATTTTGCTTAATGTTTTATGAGAAAGAATTGGATTTAACGATTAAAGATATTGCTAAATTATTATTTATTCCTGAAAAGGAAATTCTAAGTTTAATTAAGAAAAAAGAAATCCCTTCCCAGATGGTTAATGATAAACTGCTTTTCAACAAGCAACAAATTATAGAGTGGGCACTAAACCGGAACATTCCAATAAATATTTCTGATCATGAAAAGATGAAGGAATACCAAGTTAAATCCTTGAATACTTTACTGAACGAAAAATCTTTTTTTTATAAATGCTCACTTTCTGAAAATTTTTACATAGAACAAATGGTCAATCTAATTGAACTTGATAAAAGTGTAGATAAGGGAATCATAGTTCAGTTATTAAAAAACCGGGAAGAGTTAATGAGTACTGCAATAGGAAACGGGATAAGCCTGCCTCATCCCAGAATTCCACTAATGGTAGGAAGGAATAAGCCTCTCATAAATATTTATTTCCCAAACAAGTCTCTTGATTTAAAATCGTTAGACGGAAAACCAGTTCACACAATTATTCTATTGATTTCCCAAACAATAAAACAGCACTTAAGTATTCTTGCACATTTAAGTTTCTTACTTTCGAAAGAAACATTTCGGTTTGCTTTAGAAAACCGACTTAATTTCAAAGAGATTATTGATATTATAAGCCATATTGAGGGCACTAGAGGTGAATGATTCTTTGAATTTAATCTGCTACGCTTTAACGATACAAATTTTTGCTGCAGTAATTATTGCTTTTCTAAGTGACAACCGCAAAGCTTCTGCGGTTGCTCATTTATTACTAATAGCGGGATTAGTTTTAGGTTTTATTTCAACATTTAATATTCTGTTTTTTTCAAGTTCAACAATTCAAAGTTTTAATTTATTAGGAATCCCTAACAACTTCTTCAGATTTGATTCTTTGGGCTTGTACTTCTTATGTATTATTCAATTGGTTGCAATTCCTACTACAATATATAGCTATTCATATCTTAAACATTATATTGATGAAGGGAAATCGATAAGAAGCAATCTTGTTTTTTACATTCTATTACTTATATCTACGCAAATTGTAGTAATTTCTAATCACGCCATATTATTTTTGATTAGCTGGGAAGTAATGAGCACTTCGGCTTATCTCGGAATGATTTTCGAAAATGAAAAAAAAGAAGTTCAAACAGGCTCTTTTTATTATTTGATAATGTCTCACATTGTTGTTCTTTTATTGTATATATTTTTTCTTTTACTTCATCATCAAACAAACAGTTGGCTCTTTAGTGAATTTCATATTTCTCCCGATTCGGGAAATTTATTTATAATTTTATATGCCTTATCATTGATTGCATTTGGAATGAAAGCCGGATTTATGCCATTTCACTTTTGGCTTCCAAGAGCACACCCAATTGCACCCACTGTCTTCAGCGCATTTCTTTCCGGAATAATTATTAAAACCGGCATTTATGGAATATTGAGGACATTTCAATTTTTAAATCCAACACCAGAATGGTTAGGCTGGTTTGTAATAGTAATTAGTATGATCAGTGCAATATTTGGCGTATGGTATGCGTTAGCGCAGCACGATATTAAAAGACTGCTCGCATATCATTCAGTTGAAAACATTGGCATAATTGGTATTGGAATTGGTATAGGCTTCATTGGTTCGGCTAATAATTCGATACCAATTCAATTACTAGGTTTTGGAGGAGCCCTGCTGCATACACTTAATCACGCTATTTTTAAAAGTTTATTATTTGTCGGCAGCGGAGTTATTTACCAAAACCTCGGAACGAGAAATATCGAACTTATGGGAGGCCTCGTTCATAGGGGAAAATATTTTTTTATTTTATTCTTAATAGGTTCTATTGCAATAAGCGGCATCCCCCCGTTAAACGGATTCATATCAGAGTTTATTATTTACAATAGCTTCTTTACAACGGCCAGAGAATTAAAAAATTACTACCCACTATTGATGCTGATTTCTGCGGTTGGGTTGGCTTTTGTTGGAGGACTTGCCGTTGCCTGTTTTACCAAGATTAATTCAATTATGTTTTTAGGAAATGCACGAAAGGAGATCAGGCATTTCCGGGTTTCTTTTTACGAATATCTTTCGCTGGGAATTTTTGCAATACTTTGTGTTGTAATAGGTTTTTATCCTTTGCCATTTGTTAAAATTGTTAATAAAGTTTTAACCCATGGGTTTGTGCCATCTAATTCTTCTTCCATATTATTAGACATAAATTGGTTTTTAATTAGTCTGATTTTTATGTCGATTATAGTAGGAATATTTTTAGTCTATTTGTGGAAGAAGAAA
>PFVA01000076.1:0-5262 GCA_002790365.1 Ignavibacteriales bacterium CG_4_9_14_3_um_filter_30_11 | reverse complement strand
TCATAAAAATATAAAAGTTCCTAAAGGAATATTCCCGGTAAGAGGAAACTTTGAGAGCCATTCTGATGATTTTGTTGATAATAAACTTCTTTTACCCGGCATCAAGAAATTCAGTTTATTTATTTCAAAAATCAGATTTCTAAGCATAACTGATATCAGGTATTATATTGCTTCAATATTAATAATAATAACGATATACAGTTTAATAGCATTTTTATGGAATTAATTACCACAATAAAAGGAATTATTTCTTTACTGGTTATCCTCGGTTTAGCCCCGGTTTTTTCTGGTTTAGTTAACAAATTGAAAGCAATATTTACAGGGAAAATCGGCGCCCCAATTCTACAACCATACTATGATCTTAAAAGACTATTGAAGAAAGAAACCATTAATTCAGGTTCATCATCTTTCATCAGCAATATATCGCCGGCTATAAATTTAGTTGTTGTTATTATTGCTGCTGCAATACTACCGATTGGCTTTGCAAGACCTATGATAAGTTTTGACGGTGATATAATCTTATTTGCTTATTTATTAGGCTTAGCAAGGTTTTTCCAGATACTTGCAGCTATGGATATTGGAAGTTCGTTTGAAGGGATGGGAGCTGCCCGCGAAGCGGCTTTTTCAGTCTTTGCTGAACCAATATTCTTTTTTACACTGGGCAGTATTGCTTTTATCAGTGGGTTGACTTCAATTTATGATATTTATCATTCCATCAGCCTGGACAATGTATCTTATATAGTGTTCATAATAGTTTGCTCAATTTCGGTTTTCATATTAGCGGTTTCAGAATGCTCGCGTATGCCGGTTGATGACCCGAACACACACTTAGAGTTAACAATGATTCACGAAGTAATGATATTAGATAATTCGGGAATTGATTTATTTTTATATCAGTATTCCAGTTATATAAAATTATTTATTTATGCCATGCTCGAAACATCATTTTTTTATCCATTTGGCGTAAAGAGTTATACTGTTGGAATTATAATATTTATAGTTGTTATTACAGCTTTGTCAATGGCGCTTGCAATTGTTGAAACTATAACATCCCGGTTCAAAATGAAGAATATACCGCAATATCTTTTATTTGCTACAGCCATAGGTGTATTAAATTTATTGATTTATACTTTTACAAAGTAAGGCTGTTTATGCAAAATGTGCTAAGTATTTTATTCTGTTTATCTCTTTTTTATCTCGCCGTAACATCGAGAGTAAAAGCTTATGTAAGTGTATTGCAATTTCAGGGAATACTACTTACCGTATTAATTGTATTCCCGTTTATAAAGCATTTTTCAGTATTCGCTTTAATTCTTCCTGCAACATTATTCATCATAAAAGTAATTCTAATTCCAAGATACATCAATCGAATAATTATTAACCTTGATATTAAAAGAACAATTGATCCAACCATTCAACAATTTACTTTTTTACTGCTAATAATTTTTTCGATGACGCTAATATTTACTACTTCAAACATATTATCTAACAGCACTGATATTGAAACTATACCCTTTGCCAGCGGTTTTTCTGCAATAGTTGTAGGAATATTTGTAATCATATTCAGGAAAAAATTGATTATCCATGTAGCAGGGTTTTTGGTATTGGAAAACGGGATTTTTTTATTCGGAACTGCTGTTGTATCAGAACTTCCAATGATGATTGAAATAGGCGTACTTTTGGATGTTTTTGTAGTTGTATTCTTAATGGGAATTGCATTAAACAGAATCAGTTCAACTTTATCTGGTTTTGAAGTAACATCTTTAGACAGGCTTAAAGACTAATGTTAGAATTTTCTATATTATTTATAATACCTCTTATTACAGCGGTGCTTTGTTACTTCCTAAAAAGCATCCGGCTACAATATATTTATTCATTATCGGCAGGTTTACTTCATCTCATTTTTACATTATTGATTTTCATAGGCTGGTATAAACCAAACTTACCTTTTTTTTTCAGTTTTGATTCACTCAGCAATTTATTTCTACTGATCCTTTCGAATGTTTACTTCTGGGTAGTGCTGGTATCTTTTTCATACTTAAAACGGCCGGTGAATTCAAAAGCACAAGATGGAAAAAAATATTATTTCTTACTTCTAAATTTTTATTTATTTGCAAACACATCGGCAATTCTAAGCAATCATTTTGGTATGTATTGGGTATCAGCAGAAGCAACAACTCTAAGCATAGCCCCATTAATCTATTACTACCGTAATGAAGAAGCTCTTGAAGCAATGTGGAAATATCTTTTCCTTGTATCGGTGGGAATAGCATTTGCATTCATTGGTATTTTATTTTTAACACTTTCGGCAAACGGAACACCGCTGGAAAGCCATCAATTATTCTATACTGAATTTATAAAAAATGCCTCCAAACTAAATCCAGTATGGCTTAAAGCAAGTTTTATTTTCATTTTTGTTGGACTTAGTACAAAAATCGGAATTGCGCCGATGCACTACGGTGATGTCGATGCAACAAGCAATTCACCAAGCCCAATTGCAGCGCTTATGTCCGGCTCGCTTCGAATAACTGCATTGATTGGTGTGTTGAGAATCTTTCAGATCGTTCGCCCTACTACAACATTTGAATTTGCAAAAATAATATTAATTATCGGTGGATTGCTCTCAATTCTTGTTGCTTTCATTTTTATGTTCAAAGTTAATAACTATAAGCGAATGCTTGCGTATTCAAGCGTTGAACATTTAGGAATAATTGTTTTGGGAATTGGAATCGGAGGGCTGGCTTTTGTTGGAGCGATGTATCACATAGCTTATAACTCATTGAATAAATTAGTTTTGTTTTTCACTGCCGGCAATATCCATAGAGTATTTAAAACCCGGGAAATTAAAGATGTAAGTTCAGTTTTAAAAATATTACCATGGACAGGATGGCTCTTCATGCTTTCGTTCTTTGCAATTTCAGCAATTCCTCCTTTTGGTATATTTTTTAGTGAATTAATGATTTTCCAGGGAATACTTTTCTCTGATAGGCCCTGGCTTTTAGCCATAACAATGTTTATGCTGCTTTTTATTTTTATAAATATGGGAAAAACAATATTTAATATGTTGTATGGCGGGAAAGAGAATGAGGCCATCACAAATGAAAATGAAAGTTTTGAAGTAATCCATTTTGCTACAATAGTACTATTGATTTTATTGATAACAATTGCCGTAATTTCTCCTGATATTTTACACGAAAACATTTTAAATATTTCAAAAGATTTTGGCTTTAGCTTATGATTTCTTTGCAAGTTCAGAATAATGAACCGTTTAGTATAGATGAGATATCTTTCTTAAATAGAAATGATTTCCAGGCTACTGTTTTTGAAGGATTAACAAGCGGTTATAGAATGATAGGCTTGTTTCCTATTAACAAGCTTCATCCACATAAAATTATTTCTATACTTGCAGATTCTGATACATCATTAGTCTATTTAATAGGAGGAGAATTTCCAAAAGATAAATTAGAATTCGATAGTTTTGCCAATCAATTTCCGCAAACAAATTATTTTGAATGTGAGCTTTCCGAAAACTTTGGATTTAATCCAATAAACCATCCCTGGCTGCGTCCCGTCAGAAAACAAAATATCGTCCTCGGAAATAAACCTTATCAATTTTATAAACTTGAAGGTGATGAAGTCCACGAAGTTGCAGTTGGCCCGATTCACGCCGGAGTGATTGAACCGGGGCATTTCAGATTTCAGTGCCACGGTGAGCTGGTCTATCATCTTGAAATAAATTTAGGCTATCAGCATCGTGGTGTAGAATCATTAATGTTGAATTCAAATGCACAACAAAGAATTATTATTTCTGAATCTATTGCCGGCGATTCTGTTGTAGCACATACATACGCACACTGCAATGCAATAGAAAGTTTGTCTAACACACAGATTAGTTTGCGGGTACAAATGATCCGTTCAATTGCCGAAGAACTTGAACGAATAGCAATGCATCTATCCGGGCTCGGAGGCATAGCAAACGATATTGGGTTTTCAATTGTATCTGCATCTTATGGAAGATTGAGAACAATTATTATTAATAGTTTAGCTGCATTGTGCGGCTCAAGATTTGGCCGGGGTTTATTTGTATATGGTGGTGTCAGATTCGATTTAACTGATGAAATTATAAAACAGATAAAAAATAATTTGGAAACTGTAAAAAAAGATATTGCATCAATTAATGAATATTTGTTCTCATCTACAGGCGCATTAATTCGTTTTGAACAAACAGGAACTGTTACTAATGATTTTGCTTCAGAAATAGGGCTTGTTGGATTCGCTGCAAGAGTTTGCGGAATTGAATTGGATGCCAGGATAAATTTTCCGTATGGTGTTTATCGATACTTCCCGGTATTTCCAACTATTTTACAAACCGGAGATGTTTTTGCCCGGACACACCTTCGCACTTTTGAGATTGATGAATCAATTAGATTTATATCTGAACAATTTGATAGTATACCCAAAGGAGTTATACAAGTTAAGATGAGTAGCATTACTGCAAATACTGGTGTAATTTCTATTGTTGAAGGTTGGCGCGGAGAAGTTGTTCATGTTGCTATTACAGACAATAACGGGAAGATTAGTCAATACAAAATTAAAGATCCATCATTTACTAATTGGTATGGATTAAATTTAGCATTACGGGAAACTGCAATTTCTGACTTCCCACTATGCAATAAAAGTTTTGATTTGTCATATTCAGGCCACGACCTGTAAAAAATGATGACGAGAGAAAATATAAAATAATGATACACGCAATAAAGGTTAGAGTATTACAAGGCGATCCAATAATCCACGATGTTAGGAATGCATCGCTTCCTAAACTATATCGTGGATTACCGGTAATTGAAAAAAAAGACTGTACAGACAGCTGTAAAAAGTGTGCAGATGTTTGTCCAACAAACGCTATTAAATTAAACCCGGTAAAAATAGATTTAGGCTTGTGTGTCTTTTGTCCTTTATGTGAAGAAGCTTGTCCGGAAAAAATAATTCACTTTACGAACAACTATCATACAGCGGTTGACAGCAGAGAAAAATTACTTGTAACACAAGAAACGAAAATCATCTCACCTGAAAAAGCATCAAAAAAAATTAGGGACTATTTTGGAAAATCATTAAAGCTTAGGCAAATATCTGCGGGTGGCTGTAACGGATGCGAACTGGAGTTAAATGCATTAAGCAATGTTAATTTCGATATGGGAAGATTTGGGATTGAATTTGTTTCTTCTCCACGCCATGCCGATGGTGTTGTTATTACTGGCCCAA
>PFVA01000057.1 GCA_002790365.1 Ignavibacteriales bacterium CG_4_9_14_3_um_filter_30_11 | reverse complement strand
CTTCCCAAAAGGCAAAGCAAAAGAATTTAAAAATGAGATGTGCAGCTCTATCGAATTATTAAAGAAAAAAATTCCTCAGACTTTAGAAAGTAAAAGTTACCAAAATGAAAAAGCTAAGATTGTAACTGATTTTACTTTTCAGCAGCAAAAGCTAATGCAGCCATTTCAGGAAAAAATTAAAAGTAACAACTTTACTTTGGGTCAGGTTCAGGATGGACAATCACCAAGACCGGAAATATTTCCAATAATAAAAAATAAACCGGTTTCATTACTACAGCTTGATGACCTTATACAAAAAAAAGAAATAACAAAAACTGAAGCAGCAAATATTGTTAAGAAATATTCTACATACCAACAATCACTTCAAACCATTTATAAAAAGAGTTTAAAGCTTAGTCAAAAATTTCAAGCTAATTTAAATGAGCTTGAAAAAAATACTGCGATGATTGTTCTGAAAGGTGTAATAGATAATCTAAGAGATACTTTTACAGATAAAAAAGTTACCTGCTATTTAAAAGATGTAGAAGAAAATATATTAGATAATCTACAGGCATTTAAAGGAATTAAAACTGAGGGAGATGCGACTTCGGAAGGTTTTATTATAGATTATTTTAAAGACTATGAAGTAAACATAATTTTAGACAACTCTGAAACACAAAGCTGTCCTGTAATTATAGAAACCTCTCCAAGTTTTTTAAATCTATTTGGTTCGATTGAAAAAGTAAGTGACGGAAGAGGAGGATGGTACAGTGATTTTTCAAAAATTAAATCGGGTTCAATTTTGCGTGCCAATGGGGGTTATTTAGTTTTAAATGTAATACACCTATTTGAAGAACCGAATGTATGGCAGACACTAAAAAGAATTCTCACTTACAGAATTTTACAAATAAGAGAAGACAACAGACCTTTTCAGTTCTCTTCTTCTGTTCTTCAGCCTGAGCCAATAAATATTGACACAAAAATTATCCTAATTGGTCCTTCACATATTTATTCAATGTTAGCAAATTATGAAGATGATTTTAAAAAAATGTTTAAAATTATTGCTGACTTTGATTATGAAATTAAAAGAACCGACGATGTATTAATTGAATATGCCAGAGTAATTAAAAAATTAATTAAAGAAGAAAGTCTGAACCAATTTGACAAAACTGCTATTGCAAAACTTATTGAACTTAGCGCCAGATATGCAGGCCAACAAAATAAACTAACAACAAGGTTTTCTTACATTGCAGATCTTGCCAGAGAAGCAAACTTCTGGGCAAATGATGACGGCTTTAATATGGTATCAGCCGCACACATAGAAAAAGCTTATAATCTTGCTAAAGAAAGACATGGTTTATCAGAAGCAAAAGTTACCGATATGATAAGAGAAAATGTTATACTTATTGACACTGATGGAGAAAGAGTTGGACAAATTAACGGACTTGCAGTTTATGGCTCTGATTTTTATTCATTTGGCAAGCCTACAAGAATCACAGCTTCAGTTGCAATCGGAAATGGTAATATTATAAATGTTGACCGTGAAGCCGGAATGGCAGGTAATACTTATAAAAAAGGTGTACTGATTATAAGTGGTTATTTTAAAGAAACATTCGGACAAAAATTCCCACTTTCATTTAATGCCAATTTTGTTTTTGAACAATCATATGGCGGAGTTGACGGCGACAGTGCTTCTTGCGCGGAAATATTCGCGTTACTTTCAACTCTTGCAGATTTACCTTTGAAACAATCATTTGCTGTTACGGGATCGTTAAATCAAAAAGGTGATGTGCAGCCTATTGGTGGAGTTAATGAAAAAATTGAGGGTTTTTTTGATATTTGTAAACAGCGAGGACTCAATAAAAAGCAAGGGGTAATAATCCCAGTACAAAATGTAAAAGATTTAATGTTGAAAGAAGAAGTAGTTGAAGCAGTTAAAAAGAATATGTTTCACATTTATGCAATTGAAAGAATTGAAGAAGGAATTGAAATATTAACAGGTGTGAAGGCAGGTAAATTAAGTTCACAGGGAAATTATGAACCCAATTCTGTTTTTGGTTTGGTTGAAAAGAAATTGAAAGGTTTTCATCTTAAAACTAGACCTGAAAAACATAAAAGAAAATCTACTTTAAAACCAAAAAAGAAAAAATAATGTCTATAAGCAATCTTGTTTTTGCAAAAACAAAAATACTTTGTACACTTGGCCCGGCAACTGAATCTACTGAAAAAATAATTGAACTTATTAAGGCAGGTTGTGATGGAATAAGACTAAATTTTTCTCATGCAAACCAAGATTATTTCAATTCAATTTTTACTAATATTCACAAAGCTTGTGTATCAGAAAATATTCCACTCGCAGTTTTAGCTGATCTTCAGGGACCAAAAATTAGAATAGGTGAATTATCAGCTCCGGAAATAGAGTTAGAAAAAGGTAATTATATTTCCATTGTCTCGGGAGATATTTTAGGAACAAAAGAGAAGATATCTACTTCCTATAAACATCTTATTTATGATGCAAAAATTAATGATATAATTTTAATTGACGACGGTTTGCTTAGACTAAAAATAACTGAGAAAAATAATACTTCATTGACTTGCCTTATTGAAAACGGTGGAAAATTAAAACCAAAGAAAGGGATTAATTTACCGGGTATGAAATTATCAACTCCTTCAATTACACAAAAAGATTATGATAATCTGCAATTTATAATTCAGAACAGAGTGAATTATATTGCACTTTCATTTGTACGGGAGGCAAAAGATATTATAGAATTAAAAGATTGGCTTAAAGAAAAGAACAAAGAAATTCAGGTAATTGCCAAAATAGAAAAAAAAGAAGCGTGCGATAATTTTGATTCTATTCTTGATGCTGCAGATGGAATTATGATTGCCAGAGGAGATCTTGGAGTTGAACTGCCGCCACAGGAAGTTCCATTAATTCAAAAAGAGATAATTAAAAAATGTAATGCTAAAGGAAAGCTTGTAATTACTGCAACGCAAATGCTGGAATCAATGATTCAAAATCCCATCCCCACTAGAGCGGAGGCTTCCGATGTTGCAAATGCTGTTTTAGACGGGACAAGTGTTGTAATGCTTAGTGGTGAAACATCAGTTGGCAAATATCCGATAGAAACTGTTAAGATGATGAATTCTATTATTACAAATACTGAGACTCATTTTAAACCTTTAGGCGACGAAGAATATGAAATGCCCACTTCAACTGAAGAAAAAGTTTTTGATTCAGTAGGCAGATCGATAGTATCTTTAAGTAGAAACATAAATGCAGATGCAATTGTTGTATTTACATTTAAAGGAAGAACTGCAATAAACCTATCCAAATATAGCCCAAATGCAAGAATAATTGCTCTATCAAACAGTTTTGAGACAATGAATAATTTGTCAATGAGATGGGGGGTTATTCCTTACTTTTCAGAATGTATTGACAAAGAACACCTTGCAATTAATGAAGCAATAAAATCGCTGCTCAAAGCTGGACTGATTAAACAAGGCGAACTTGTTATTTTTACTGCAGGTGCTCCGTACTCTGAAAAATCCCGTGCAAGCTGGTTAAGATTTGAAGTGATTTAA
>PFVA01000007.1 GCA_002790365.1 Ignavibacteriales bacterium CG_4_9_14_3_um_filter_30_11 | reverse complement strand
TGGGCCCAGATGGACTTGAACCACCGACCCTCTGATTATGAGTCAGATGCTCTAACCAACTGAGCTATGGGCCCTAAAATTAAGGTTCAAAAATAATATTTATAAGAACTTATTGCAATCAAAAGAAATTTTATTTTAATTCTTTATATGCAGCTAAAAGTCTTTGTTTAGTTTCAAGCAGATCTTGAGATATTACTTTTACATCCCCAAGTACAGGCATAAAATTAGTATCACCATTCCATCTTGGCACTATATGAAAATGTATATGATTAGCAATCCCGGCACCGCTAATTTTACCAATGTTTGCTCCAAGATTAAATCCCTCAGGTTTAGCCATTTGTTGTAATGCTTTTTTCGCAAGTTGTAATTTATTCATTATTTCCAGATTTTCTTCATCACTTAGATCTGCAAAATCTGATGTGTGTCTGTAAGGTACAACCATTAAATGCCCATTATTATAAGGATATAAATTTAAAACGGTAAATGTTTTTTCACCTTTATCTATCAGTAAATTTTTTGGATCTTCTTCTTTTAATTTTGAAAAACCACAAAATATACATTCTTCAGTATCAGCTTTATGAATTAAATTATCAATGTAATTAGTACGCCAGGGTGACCACATTTTTTTCATAATAATTATTTACCTTCTTCTTTGGCTTTTTTATACTCATCAACAATCTTATTTTCTACTTCCTTAGGTACTTCTTCATAATGAGAAAAATGTCTTTTATGCATTCCCCTTCCCTGTGTTAAACTTCTTAAGTTAGAAGAATATTTATATAATTCTGCCAGCGGAACATTAGCTTTTATTATTTGAAAATGTCCATCAGAATCCATCCCCAAAATTTTTCCTCTTTTACTTGATATATCGCCCATAACATCGCCCATATATTCTTCAGGCACAGTTACTTCTACTTCATAGATAGGTTCAAGCAAGCAAGGTTTACAAGCAAGCATACCTTTTTTAAAAGCTTGTGAAGCCGCCAATTTAAAAGACATTTCATCTGAATCAACATTATGAAAAGTACCATCGAATAAAGCTACTTTAACATCAACAACTTTATTTCCTGAGAGGGGTCCTTTTTCCATAGTTTCAATAATTCCTTTTTCAACTGCGGGAATAAATCTTCCCGGAATAGCACCACCTACAATGTTATTAACAAATTCAAATCCTTTCCCTCTCGGTAAAGGTTCCATTCTAAAGCGAACATGGCCATACTGTCCCCTACCACCGGATTGTTTTTTATGTTTATATTCTATGTCGTCTGCTTTGCCTTTAATAGCTTCTCTAAAAGGTACCTTAGGTTCAATTAAATCAACTTCAACTCCAAATCTTTCTTTTAATCTTTTTACAGCTAAATTTAAGTGAAGTTCACCTTGCCCTGAAATTATAGTTTGAGATAATTCAGGTTCGAATTTCACATTAAAAGAAGGATCTTCTTCGTGTAATGTATGTAAACCTGAAGCAATCTTATCTTCATCACCTTTTGCTTTTGGAATAATGGCTCCTCTAATTGCAGCTTCAGGAAATTCTATCGGCTTTAGAGAAACAGAAAAAGCTTTTGATGATAAAGTATTATTTGTATGTGTGTCTTTCAATTTTACAACAGCACCAAGATCTCCTGCATATAATTTTTCTACCTCAGTTCTGTTGTGCCCATTTAGTAAAGAAAGTTGACTTATTCTTTCAGTTTTTCCATTATTTTGATTTATTAAATCCATACCCGGATGAACTGTACCGGAAATAACTTTGAACAATGATAATTCACCAACATGTTTTTCAGCTATAGTTTTAAAAATAAAAAGCACAGGTTCTTTAGTTGCATCAGCCAGTAGCTCTACTTTGTTTTCTTTTCCTTTTAGAGTAGCAATTTCAGGTTTGTTTTCTAAAGGAGAAGGGCAATAATTAGAAATGAAATCAAGATAATTATTTATACCAACAGATTTAATTGATGAAACTGCAAAAATTGGGATAACATTTACTTCAATTATTGCTTTCTTTAAACCAGAAATTAAATCCTCTTCAGATAGTGTTCCGTTCTCAAAATATTTATTCATCAATTGTTCTGATGATTCAGCTATTTTTTCGATTAATTCAGTTCTGTATTTTTCTGCTTTATCCTTTTGATCAGCAGGTATATCACTTTCAGTAACTTTTCTGCTACCTGCTTCGCCATAAGTGAATATTTTCATTTTTAGAACATCAATAACAGAATCAAAATTTGGTCCTTCCAAAACAGGGTAAGTTAATATCATTGCATTATTGAAAAGTCTATCTTTAGTTTTTTCTACTGTTGAAAAAAAAGTAGAATGTTCATTATCAACTTTATTAATAATAATTCCGGCAGGTATTTTATCATTAATTACAAATTTAGTATAGATCTCAGAACCAACTTCAACACCTTCAGCAGATTTTAATACAATTGCAGCAAAATCTACAACCCTAAGTGCTGAACTAACCTCTCCCACAAAATCAGCATAACCGGGTGTATCAATAATATTTATATGATAGTTTTTCCATTCTAAGTGAAGAAGAGAAGAAGTGATTGATATTTGTTTTTCAATTTCGTTTGATAAGTAATCTGATGTAGTGTTCCCCTCAGATATTGTCCCTATTCTATTTATAACATTTGCGGTGTAAAGTATAGATTCTGTTAGTGAAGTTTTACCACATCCTCCGTGGCCAATTAATGTTGTATTTCTAATTGCATTTACATCATGTTCTTTCAACTATATCCTCCATAAATTCAGTATTAAGAAATTATTTTTTATAATTTTTCCAAAATGCTTCTACTCCATTTACAATTGCAGTTAATGCATTAATAAGTCTGAAGACAGGGTCTTCCATTCCCTTTCTTAATTTTGATTCAAAACTAAGAATAGAATTTATCCTTTCTTTTACATCACTTACAGTTGACCTAACTAGATCAACCGGTTCTTTCACTCCATCTGATATTTTATTTATTTTTTCGCTCAGGTCAGTCATAGATTTAAGTAAAGGATCTAATTTTAAAGATATCTTTTTTATTTCTTCTTTAATTTGATTAAAGGAATTAGTAATTCTATAAAAATAGAATATTAAAAAAAGACACAGCAGTGAAGCTGAAATTAGTAAAATATTTGAAGGTAGTGAAGCAGCATTCATATAATTATTTTCTTACAAAGATATTTGGTTAAGATTTTTTAGTTTCTTTGTAAGCTTCCACTCCTGCTTTAACTGCAGATTTTAATCTTGTACCTTCTGTTTCAAGATTTCCTTTTGTTTCAGAAACAGTTTTACTTGCTTTGGTTTTTGCATTATCAAAAAGTTTTTCTGCTTCTTTTAAAAGTTCTTGAGATTTAGATTTTGCATCTGCTATTAAATCGTCTGATCTTCTTTTTCCGTCATTTATTAAGTTTTTAGCCTTAATTTTTGCTTCTTCTATATATTTATCAGCATCATCTAAATATTCATTAGATTTTAACTT
>PFVA01000087.1 GCA_002790365.1 Ignavibacteriales bacterium CG_4_9_14_3_um_filter_30_11 | reverse complement strand
AGGGGCAAAAGAAATTGGGATTGCAAATTCTGATGTTGCACTTAGCAACGATGTATTCACCTTGTTCAATAACCCTTCAGGATTAGGTCAATTGGGTGAGAGAAGTTTAGGGATTTATTATTCACCTTCTCCTTTTGGATTAAAAGAATTAGCTAACGGTTATTTTGCTTATTCAGAACCATTTGAATTTGGCTCTTTGAGTCTGGGTGGAATGACTTATGGCTTTGAGCTATACAAAGAAAGCAGATTAGTACTTGGTTTTTCTTACAAATATTCAGACAAATATTATTTAGGATTAAGTGTAAACTATCAAACGGTATCAATACAAAGTTATGGCAATTCAAATACAATATTTTTTAGCATTGGTGCATTAGCTTATCTTTCAAAAGATATAAGATGGGGATTTTCACTTCAAAATTTAAATCGTGCATCCTATACTAATACTGAAGATCAAATCCCTGTAATTATCAGAACCGGTTTTAGTTATGATTTACAGTATAATATATCACTTAATCTAGCTTTAGAAAAAGACATTAAATACAAACCTAATTTACATTTTGGGATTGATTATAAGATTATTGAATATCTATCAATCAGAACCGGATTTTCAAATGAACCTTCTAAATACTCTGGAGGTATCGAAATTCATTTTTCATATTTCAATGTTGGTTACTCAGTTTTTACTCATCAAGATCTTGGTTTAACACACCAATTTGGTGTTATTATTGAGTTAGGCAAGAAATAAAAAATTAAATGAAATTGTTCCAAGTCAAAATACTTCTATATATATTTACATTATTATTCATTCCTATAAATTTATATTCTCAAACTGATTCTTTGAAAGTAGATATTCAAGAATTAATTGATGAGTTATTTAATGAGCCATCTACTGAATCTGATAACTCCAATTTATACGAAGTTCTTGAAGATTTGATAAGCAACCCTATCGATTTGAATAAAGCAACAATAATTGATATTCAACAAGTACCAACTATAGATTACTTAACTGCAAAAGCAATTATAGATTACAGAAATAGTGTAGGTAAATATGTTAACAAGGATGATATTTTTTTAGTAAAAAAACTTAGCAACGAACAAAAAAAGAAAATATTTCCATTTGTTACTGTTGTTGGTGAGAAAGGACAAATAATAAATAATAAACTAATTGAAATTCCATCCTTTAATATCAAATTAAATCTAAGAAGCAGAATTATTAATGATCTTCAAACGAGGAAAGGATTTGTTGATAGCTCCTTCCCTGGTTCAAAATCTAAAATATATAATAGGTTTCTTGCCTCATACAGAAATTATAGTGCAGGTATATTAACTGAAAAAGACGCAGGTGAGAATTCTTTAAATGATCTTAATACTTTTTTTATACAAATTAAGGATTTAGAATATTTATCTAATTTAACAGTTGGTGATTTTACTCTTGAGTTTGGCCAAGGTTTGGTGCTTTGGAGTCCTTATGGTTTTGCAAAAGGTGCTGATGCTATTTACCCGGTAAAAAAGAAAAATAGAAATATAAAACCATTTAAAAGTGCTGATGAAAATAACTTTTTTAGAGGTGCTGCAGCTACTGTAAACTTTAATAGTTTAAACTTATCTGCTTTTTTTTCATCTAATAAATTTGATGCAAACATAGATTTAGCTACATCTGAAATTCTTTCTACTCCAATTGATGGATTGCATAGAACTACTTCAGAATTAAATAAAAGAAAATCAGCTAATGAAACATTTAAAGGAATACGATTTGATTATATAAGTGATAAAGAATTTAACGCGGGTCTTCTTTATTACAATTCAAATTTTAGTAATTCTTTTATGCCTTCATCAATTTATGATATTAGCGGGAACAACTTTAATTATTATTCTTTTTACTATGATATTTTTATTGATAAGGTTAATATCTTTGGTGAAAATTCTTACGATGGGACCTCAGTTGCATCAATTGCAAATGTGCAATATTCAATAAGTAGAAATTTTATTTGGATAACATCAATTAGAAACTATCCCAGAAATTTTACTAATATTCATGGTTTTAGTTTTGGTGAAAGATCTGGTGCAGTTAATAATGAATTGGGAATTTACAATGGTATTAGATGGAATTCACCTATTGGAGTATTTGATATTTATTACGACCAATTCAAATTTCCATTTTCAACCTTTTCTAATCCGGTATCAACCCAAGGCGATGAATTTCTAATAAATGTAAGATCTAAACCATCTAAAAAAATTGAAACAGTTTTTAGATATAAAGTTGAAAATAAAGAAATCTCTAAAGATATAAATGGTGCATTACAATTAGTAAATCAAAAAAGACAAAATTTACGAGGTGAATTTATTTATACTGCATCAACATTATTGAGATTTAGAACAAGAATTGAATTATCAAACTATAAGATAAATGAACTCGTTGTAAATGAATTTGGATATTTAGTTTTCCAAGATATTAAAATAATATTACTGAATAATTTGTCGCTTTCAAGTAGATTTATACTTTTTAATACAGATTCCTTTAATTCTGCAGTCTATGAATATGAATATGATCTTCAAGGAATTCTTTCAAATGCAGGTCTGAGTGGCAAAGGCATAAGGTGGTATATTGTTGGAAATTATAGATTATCTGACCTGTTAAATATTTCATTTAAGTATGCAGAAACCTACAAACCTGATGAAAAACAAATAAGTTCTGGTGAGGCTTTAATCTATAATAATTTAGATAATCGTCTTTCCCTTCAAATTGATTTAATTTTCTAATTTTGATCAGATAGTTTTTGTTTTACAAAGTAAATATTATATTTACACTATACTATTTTCTACAGTAGATTAAATAAATAATGCAAAGTTCAAAAATAGAATCATTTGATAAATATAATGATATCCTTTCACTCTCGATCACTTCATCTTTAGATTTTCCAGGTAAGCTTTGTGAATTCTTGATAAGTGAGTTTGAATTTGAGTCAGCACTTTTATTCAAAATTGAAGCAGATAGTAATTTGACATTATTAGGTAAATCTTCAAAAGCTAAAAAATCTTATTCCTTAAACAGTAAATATTCTTGTTCAGCATGCAATTCAATTAAAAACGATGAATCATCTATTGTTTTTAATAACCAACCCGATTGTGAAATAAAAGTTTCAGATTTTGTTATTTATGAAGGATGTTTATTCATTCGAATTTCAAATACAGATAAATTTTTATTTAAGATTGCTAAAAAAACAGAACTTACAAACGCAGATAAAGATAACATTGAGCAAATAGCTAAGTCACTAAAAAATTATCTCCAAATTTGGAATGGTAAAGATATTTCAGCTGATTTTTCAATAAGTGAAACTATAACAAATATTACTCACGAACTGCGCACACCTACGAACAGCATAATGGGTTTTGCTTCGCTATTAGCTGAAGAGAAATTATCAGATCCTCAAAAAGAATATTTGGAAACACTAAAACAAAATTCTAATAAGTTGCATTGTTTGTTGAATGACTTAATTGACTTAGCAAAACTTGAACGAGGACAAATCAAGACAACCACAGAAGCAATTGACATAAAAAAAATGGTAAATGAATCTATTAGTCAATTTTCTGATTACACTAAAGCAAATAAAATTGAAATTATAACAAATATTGATGATAAATTAACCTCGCCTCAAAAGATTAATTCTGAAAAAGTAAGATTTATTTTCTCAACATTGCTAACATATTCCATTCGCCAAATGGAAAAAGGAAAAATTTCTGTAAATGTTTCTCTTAAAAAAGGAAATGTAATAGATTTTAAGATAGCTGATACAAGCCCCGGCATTACTACTAACAATCTTAAAAAAATATTCGACCCATTCATGATCTCAGAATTAGGTGGAAAAGAAATTGGTAATGCAACCGGATTAAGTTTATTGCTTTCAAGGAAACTAGTTCAGTTAATGAATGGAGAAATGAATATTTCAAGCTCTGTTGGTAGAGGAACAACTTACGAATTTAATTTTGTTGCTGAAGCATTTTCAACTATTGAATCAAAGATTAGCACTTTGACAAAAGCCGGTAAAAAGAATAGAGTGCTTGTAATTGAAGATGATTATGCAAACTCAAAACTACTAAGCAATTACTTAAATAAATGGGGTTATGAGCCGGTAATTGTTAACTCAGCTAAGCAAGCCTTAAATGAAATTGATAAAGAAATATATCTTGCTGTATTAATGGATATAGTTCTTCCTGATGCAAACGGTTTTGAATTATTAAAGACAATAAGAGCACATAAAAATGCAAAAAACACTCCTGTAATTGTTTGTTCAGTTGAAGCTGAGCAACAAAAAGCATTCTTAATGGGTGCAGTTGAATATTTTGTCAAACCCATTAAATACAATTACCTTGTTGAAGTTTTAACAAGCTATAAACTGAAAAAAGATTCAAAAATTTTAATAGTTGATGACGATGAACCAACACTAAATTTAATTAAAGGCGCTATTGAACAAGCTGGTTATATTGCTATTGCAGAATTACATTCAGCTAAAGTTATTGATATGATAGCAAATATGGATTTAGACTTAGCGATTGTTGACTTAGATATGCCTGAAGTAAATGGATTTGAATTAATAAAAAAGATTAAATCAAATCCTAAGTTTGCAAGATTACCGATAGTTATTTATACAGGTAAAGAAAATTATCAGGAAGATTTGAAAAAGATAGATGGAATGTTTGCTGATCTATTAAGCAAAACTAGTGTAAACATAGAAGACTTATCAGAAACCATTACTGCAATGATAAACAGCTATGATGAACCACCTCCTGCTGAAGAAGTTATTGCTGATACCGATTCTGATACAACAAAAATTTTATTAGTTGAAGATTATAAGCATTCTCAGATTATTGTAACTCGTTTGTTAAAGAAAAATAATTATGAATCAATAGTTGTTGTTGAAAATGGGCAGGAAGCTGTTGACGAAGTTAAAAAGCAAAAATTTGACCTGATACTTATGGATATGCAAATGCCTGTAATGAATGGTTTTGAAGCAACTCAAAAAATAAGAGAAATGAAAGACTATAAAGAAATTCCAATTATTGCCTTAACTGCATTTGCTATGAAAGGGGACAGAGAAAAATGTTTGGACGCCGGTGCAACAGACTATATACCCAAACCTATTGACAGTAATGAATTTATTGAAAAAGTTAAATATTATACTGAGAATAAATTAGCCTCTAGATAATATACACTTCACTGTTTTATATTTTCAAAGAAGAGTTTCTTTACTGCTTAAAAAATCATTATTTTTTAGCAGTTTAATTATATTTTTATTATTTAATTACATTTCTACCTTTAATGATTAACAAAGAAGTAAGAGTTCGATTTGCCCCAAGTCCAACGGGATATTTGCACATCGGTGGTTTGAGAACTGCACTTTATAATTATCTTTTTGCTAAAAACAATAAGGGTAAATTTATTCTTCGTATTGAGGATACTGATAGAAACAGATATGTTGATGGTGCTTTAGATAATCTTATCTCCACACTTAACTGGGCTGGTTTAACAGCAGATGAAGGACCAGAAACTGGAGGTATTTTTGGACCTTACTTACAATCAGAAAGATTAGATATTTACAAAAGTCATATTAAAAACTTATTAGTCAATAAAAAAGCTTATTACTGCTTCTGCACACAAGAAAGATTAAGGGATTTAAGAGAAAAACAAAAACAAGAAGGTTTGCAAACTAAATATGATAAACATTGTTTATCTCTTTCACAAAATGAAATTGATATTAACTTAAGAAATAATTTAACTTATGTTATAAGATTGAATATAGAATCTGGAAAAGATATCTCCTTTACAGATTTAATTAGAGGTGAAGTAGTCTTTAATACTGATACTATTGATGATCAAGTTTTAATTAAAAGTGATGGATTTCCTACATATCATTTTGCAAATGTTGTTGATGATCATTTAATGCAAATTACTCATGTAATCAGGGGTGAAGAATGGATATCATCTACTCCAAAGCATGTACTTTTGTATGATTATTTTAATTGGGAGAAACCAAACTTTGCTCACCTCCCTCTTTTGTTAAACCCTGATAAATCAAAACTAAGCAAAAGACAGGGCGATGTTGCAGTTGAAGATTACCGTGATAAAGGTTATTTAAAAGATGCATTGCTAAATTTTATTGCTCTCCTTGGTTGGAATGCAGGTGATGATAAAGAATTTTATAAAATGGATCAGTTAATAAATTCATTTTCATTGGAAAGAGTAAATAAATCCGGAGCAGTATTTAATACAGAAAAATTAGACTGGTTGAATGCTGAGCATCTTCGTAAACTAACTAATGAAGAAATATTAAATATGCTGAAACAAGAACTAATAAATACCGAATTAGTAATAAAAAATTTATCTGATGCTCATCTTCTTCTAATTATTGAAGCTATGAAAGAAAGAGTATCATTTGTGAAAGAGTTTATAACTTCGTGCCCATATTTTTACAGTGAACCAACTGAATACGATGAATGTGTAATTAAAAAAAAATGGAAAGAAGACAGCCCAAAATTATTAAAATTATTTTCTGATGGTATAAATAAAATTGAAAACCCTTCAAAAGAAGATTTTGAAAGTACGCTTAAGAATATTTGTGTAGAGAAAAATATAGGATTAGGGAAATTGATACATCCTTTAAGATTGGCTTTATCAGGTGTAGGAATTGGGCCAGGTATTTTTGATCTGACTTATATTTTGGGCAAAGAAGAAACTATTAAAAGAATTGACAAAGCATTAGAAATTATAATAAACTAAATCATGAAAAATACAGAAAAAAAATATCAGCTTAATGATTTTATAAGACAAAAAATAAGAACTGATTTAAAAGAAAATAAAAACAATGGGAAGGTTCATACTCGTTTCCCTCCCGAACCAAACGGATATTTGCACATTGGTCATGCTCTTTCAATCTGGCTTAATTTTGGTTTGGCAGAAGAATTTAATGGTAAATGTAATTTAAGGTTTGATGACACAAATCCGGAAAAAGAAGAAGTTGAATATGTTGATTCTATAAAAGAAGATATCAAATGGCTTGGTTATAATTGGGAAGACAGACTTTATTATGCATCAGATTATTTTGAACAGCTTTATTCTTATGCTGTGGAGTTAATTAAAAAAGGTAAAGCTTATGTTGACAGTTTAACTGCTGATGAAATAAAAAAGTACAGAGGAACACCAACTGAACCAGGGAAAGAAAGTCCTCATAGAAATAGAACTGTTGAAGAAAATTTAAATCTGTTCGAAAAAATGCGTGCCGGAGAATTTAAAGACGGTGAACATATTTTGAGAGCAAAAATAGATATGTCTTCACCTAACATGAATTTACGAGATCCCGCTATTTATAGAATTAAGAAAGCTACTCACCATAGAACCGGAGACAAATGGTGTATTTATCCAATGTATGATTTTGCACACGGACAGTCCGATGCACTTGAAGGAATAACCCACTCAATTTGTACATTAGAATTTGAAAACCACAGACCATTATACGATTGGTTACTTGATAATTTAAGCGTCCCATGTCATCCTCAACAAATTGAATTTGCAAGATTAAATTTAAGTTACACAGTTATGAGTAAGAGAAAGCTGCTCACTTTGGTGCAGAATAAAACTGTATCTGGTTGGGACGATCCAAGAATGCCCACTCTTTCCGGTTTTAGAAGAAGAGGTTACACATCGGAAGCAATAAAAAACTTTGTTGAAAAAGCTGGTTTTGCTAAAAGGGAAAATGTATCAGATATTTCTCTATTGGAACATTGTTTAAGAGAGGATTTAAATTATAAAGCTCTAAGAGTTATGGCGGTATTAAATCCCGTTAAAATTATTATAGAAAACTATCCTGAAAATAAAACAGAAGAGCTTGATGCAATAAATAACCCCGAAGATGAAACAATGGGAAAAAGGAAAATTTCTTTTTCAAGAGAGATATTTATTGAAAAAGAAGATTTTATGGAAGAACCTCCCAAAAAATTCTTCCGGCTTTCGCCCGGCAATGAAGTAAGATTGAGATATGCATACATAATTAAATGTGTAAGTGTTGAAAAGGATAAAAATACTGGAGATGTAAAAGTTATTAATTGTGTTTATGATCCGGAAACAAAAAGCGGAATGCCTCAAAGCAGCAGAAAAGTTAAAGGAACAATCCACTGGATAAATGCAAATGATTGTGTTGATGCTGAAGTAAGGTTATATGACAGATTGTTTACTATAGAACATCCTGATAAGGATAAGGAAAAAGATTTTACTGAATTTTTAAATCCAGATTCATTAATAGTTTTAAATAATTGCAAAGTTGAACCTTCCCTTAAAGATTCAAATCCCTTGGATAAATTACAATTTGAAAGAAGGGGTTATTTCTGTATAGACAGCAAAGATTCAAATAAGGATAAATTAGTATTTAACAGAACAATTCCACTTAGAGATTCTTGGGCAAAGATTTCAAAGCAATAATTAACAAAAACAGATTTTTATATTTTTATTTAATATTCAATTTGCGAGCTAGTAATAATATTTTTCCAAGGACCTTCTGGGACATCTACAAACGCAACAAATTGCCAGCTTACTTTATCTAAACCTGTAATACCCAAAAAATCTCTTACAGCAGGAGAAACATCTAAACCTGTACCGTTGAAAGTATTCCTTGGTAGTTCACTGCCAAATACATAATTATTATCATCTGTTTCAAATGGTCCAACATCCTCCCACTGTGCATAAGCAATTAGGTTTCCTTTAATAATCTTAATCCAACGATTTTTGCAAAGTGATTCATTCTGCCCCCAGGTTTTTTCTGAACCCCAATAGACTACAGATAATGCATTTTGTTTTCTTATTCCTGTTGTATTAATATCATTATACGGCAGTGCAAAATAAAAAGGATTTTGTTTAGGTGTGAATGATTGTGGGTAATACCCATTTCTGTTATTCGGGTCATCAGTTCCTCCATAATGTTCTTTCCATTTCCCATCCCACGCGCTTACATCATTTGCAATAAAAGCATTTGAAGAATCAGCAAGTTCACCAATCCAGAATATTGTTGTATTAATATTAGTATGTGTAGGATAGTTTGAAGGTGCAATAATAATGGATTCTGTATTAAGATTTGAATCATCAGAACAAGAAAATAACAATAAACTTAAACAAATAAGCTCAATTATTAAAATTAGATTTCTAATTATTATTCTCGACATCAAAATCTCTAAATAAATAATATTATGAATTAAACATGATAACAATAGTAATATTTTTAATTATTTTCACTCTATTTTTTAATAAAAGAATGGTTGCCTCTTTCTAATTTTTTATTGACAAATAAATAAAAAGTTCTGATTTGATTGACATATTTATGTTTAGTAATTTGAATAACTTTTTTAATATCTTATTTTATTAAATAAGTATTTTATTGTAATAAAATAGTGATAAATGTTATTTGAATTGTTCGAAATAAATATAAAAAGCACTTGCCGAAGTGGCGAAATTGGTAGACGCGCTGGACTCAAAATCCAGTCTGGCTTAAACCAGGTGCCGGTTCGAGTCCGGCCTTCGGTACTAATATAAATTTTATGTGTAAAAATATGTTGTGTATTATTGAATAATTTTTTCTATATTTATTTTTTCTATTTATTCTACTTTAAAATATAAAATCCTCTTGCTTATTTAAAAACAATAGTTTTTCCGGGTAGTAATGCAGACCTACTATGTAGCTCTTATTACCCATACTGACAGCGAATCTCGGGACTACCCCCACCGGGATTCGCTTATTTTTTTAATATTTTTTGAGCAATATCCCGTCTGAAGTACATTCCATCAAAATTAATTTTTTCTAAATTTTTATAAACTTGTTCCTTAGCAAGCTTAAAATTTATTTTATTTGAATATGCTGTAATACCTAAAACTCTTCCTCCATTAGATACTATTTTATTTCCAACCGATTTTGTCCCAGCATGATAAATAATGACATTGGGATCAGTAATACTATTTAATCCATTTATTTCAAAACCTTTTTCATAATTTTCAGGATATCCTTTAGAGGAAGCAACGACACATAAAGAACATCCCCCGTTATATTTTACTGAATCTTTCTCTATTTTTCCTATTGAAGCTGAATAAAGTAGTCGTAGAAAATCACCATCCAATAATTGTAATACTACTTGTGTTTCGGGGTCACCAAACCTGCAATTAAATTCAATTACTTTTATAGCATTATTGGTAAGTATTAAACCTGCGTAAAGACAGCCAATAAAATTATTTCCGCTTTCTCTCATTGCATAAATAATTGGTTTTATTATTGTCGATTCAATTTCTCTTAAAATAGTATCAGTTATAATCGGAGCTGGGGAATAAGCACCCATTCCACCTGTGTTAAGTCCTGTGTCATTCTCCCCTATTTTTTTATGGTCTTGTGCTGATGGCAGGCAAACAAAATTTTCACCATCAGTAATTGCAAAAATTGATACTTCCTCACCAATTAAAAATTCTTCAATAATAATTTTATTTCCGGCTTCTCCAAATTTATTTTTCAAAAAAAGATCATCTAAATTCTTTATACCATCTAATTTATTGTCGCAAATTAAAACTCCTTTACCTGCTGCTAGTCCATCGGCTTTCATTACTAAAGGATATTTGCTTTGTACTAAATAATTTTTTGCTTTTTCATATTGATCAGAAGTGTATTCTTTATAATCAGCAGTAGGAACATTATTATCAATCATCATTTTCTTAGCAAATGATTTTTGAGATTCTATCCTTGCTGCTTTAGCTGAGGGGCCAAACACATTTATATTTTTATTTCTCAAATAGTCAGCCAATCCATCAACTAATGGAGCTTCTGGACCAATTACTACGAAAAAAATATTTTTTTCTTTACAAAATTTGTAGATTGAAGTATAATTAGTTATATCTAATTCAACATTATCGCCACAAAGAGAAGTACCGGGATTTCCTGGAATAATATATAAATTTTCTAAAGTGGGACTTTGTTTTATTTTTAGTGCTAGGGCATGTTCTCTTCCACCTGAACCTATTATTGCAACATTCATTAAACTTCCGTTTTCATGCAAAATTGAAATTCTTTACAAAGCTGTTCAGTTATAATATCTCTTCTGTATTGTTGAATAAATTCTTCATCTGGTTTTGGCAGACTATTGGTTTTATACAATTCATATGTTTTGTAAATAACATTTTTAATTTCATTTATATCAAACGGATTGGTAAAAAAAGTGGCACCATATTTTTGAAGAGAATTTTTAGCAGCGCCTTCCGGCACACAAGCAATTATAGGTTTTTTTGAACCCACATATTCAAATAACTTACCTGGTAAAAGTGCATCAATATTTTTTCTATTTCCAATCATGAACCAAAGCAGATCACTTGAAATTAATTTCCTGACAGCTTCTTTATGCTCAATATATCCAAAGTCTTTTACAAATTCTTCAATCTGTAATTTTTTAATAATTTTCATATTCTCTTTTCTTAAAAATCCAATAAAATGTAGTTCAATATTTGCTGCAATTTCAGGTTTTTCCAAAGTTATTTTTTTAAATGCTCTTAAAAAATATTCAGGAGTATTATATTCCATAAATATCCCGGAATAAGAAATGATCATTCGATTATTAGTTCTTTTTTCAGGCTCCAAACCCTCAAAATCCATTGTATCAAATCCGTGTGATAAAATGGTCACATCTTCAAATGACAAAAACTGATAAGTGTTAAGAATCTTTTCTTTAATAATTCTATTTGTAACGGTAATTTTATCAGATGCTCTTAAAGCATTATACTCCATTTTTTTGTTCATTGATTTATGGAACAAAGTTGGATAAAAAGAGAAATAACTTTCAAACCAAAGGTCTCTATAATCAATTACAAGAGGAATATTAAATTCTTTTTTAAGTTCAACTGCCATATTTACAGAAGAAAAAGGAGGGGCAGTTACAAAAATTATATCGAATTTTTCTCTTTTTAATATTTCTCTTGCTTTTACAATTGCTTTTTTGGTCCATCCAATTTTATTATCTGGAATAAAAAAAGTTTGGCTAAAAAAAGATAATACTTTCCTTAGTTTTTCACCTGGTATTTTTATAGTACCGTTCTTTTTGATTAGTGAATTTATCTCCCCACCTCCAACTCTCTCTATTTTAACATCAGCATCTTCTACTTCTTTCAATAAAGTATTATCGTGTGCGTAATAACCAACATCGGAAGTTGTTAGTACAGTTGGCTCCCAATTATAATTTTTAAAATACTTAATAAATTTTAAAGTACGCTGAACACCACTGAGTCCCATTGGTGGAAAATAATAGGCAATAACTAAAACTTTGTGCATCATTTAAATACCCCGAAATAAATTATGAATGATAATTAGGTGACTCTTTTGTAATGAAAATATCATGTGGGTGACTTTCCTTCATCCCGGCATTTGTAATTTTCATAAATTCAGCATTTTTCTGAAGTGACTTAATATTTTTTGCTCCACAATATCCCATAGCAGCCCTCAAACCACCTGTAAACTGGTAAACAGTATCAGATAAAAGACCTTTATAAGGAACTCTTCCCTCAATGCCTTCAGGTACTAATTTTTTAATTTCATCTTCAGCATCCTGAAAATACCTGTCCTTACTTCCCTCTTTCATAGCTCCAATAGATCCCATACCTCTATACATCTTAAAACTTCTACCTTCGTATAATACTTTTTCTCCTGGGCTTTCTTCCACTCCGGCGAACATACCACCTATCATTACAGAATCTGCTCCTGCCGCAATTGCCTTAGGAACATCACCTGTTTGCTTAATGCCACCATCAGCTATTAGGTGGATATTAGTTTTACTTATAGCTTTTCTAACACCCATAATTGCAGTTATTTGAGGTATACCAACTCCGGCAATTACTCTAGTTGTACAAATTGATCCGGGTCCGATACCAACTTTTATTGCATCGACTTTGCATTTTAACAGATCAACTGCTGATTCATATGTTGCTATATTACCAGCGATTAACTGTTCATACTTAAATTTTCTTCTTATCTCATTTATTGTTTTTAAAACTCCGGAAGAATGTCCGTGAGCAGTATCAATTACAATAGTATCAACTCCATAATTTACTAAAGATTGTACTCTATCAATTACATTATTTGTAATTCCAACAGCTGCTCCCACTCTTAATCGTCCTCTATTATCTTTGCTTGCAAATGGATGAGATTTTTTCTTTTGAATATCTTTAAATGTAATGAGGCCAACTAACTTGCCTGATCTGTTCACAACAGGTAGTTTTTCAATTTTATATTTCTGTAATATTTTTTCTGCTTTTTTCAGATCAGTAGATTCATCAGCGGTTATCAAATTTTCTTTTGTCATCAACTGACTTATACTAAGATTTACATTTGGATCAAATCTTAAATCTCTGTTAGTAATTATCCCTACTAATCTATCATTTTTATCCGTTATAGGTATGCCAGAAATGTGATATTCTCTCATAATTTGTAGTGCATTTTTAACCGTGTCATCTGCACTTAAACTTATTGGTTCTCTTATCATTCCACTTTCTGACCTTTTAACTTTATCTACTTCTTTACTTTGTTTTTCAATAGACATATTTTTATGAATTATTCCAATTCCACCTTCACGAGCAAGTGCAATAGCCATTGCAGATTCAGTTACTGTATCCATGGCAGCAGAGACTAAGGGTATATTCAACTTTATTTCAGGTGTTAAATAAGTAGAAATATCAACATCTCTTGGAAGCACAGATGATCTTTTTGGTACTAACAAAATATCATCAAAAGTTAGTCCTTCTCTTATTACTTTATTATTTTTCATTTATTCTATATGTATAATGGATTTTTATTAAATCCGTTTAACTTATTATGAAAAAGCACTACAGCCAGTTATATCTTCACCTATTATTAAAGTATGCATTTCGTGTGTCCCTTCATAAGTTTTAACAGATTCAAGGTTTGCTGAATGGCGCATAATTGGATATTCGTTAGAAATTCCATTTGCTCCTAATATTTCCCTACTCATTCTTGCAATCTCTAAAGCTTTCTCACAATTGTTTCTTTTAGCCAATGATACTTGAGTAAACTTTAAAGTCCCTTTATCTTTTAATCTTCCCAATTGAATATTTAGCAATTGAGATTTTGTAATTTCACTTAGAAAATATACTAATTTTTCTTGAGTAATTTGATATGCAGCTATTGGTTTTTCAAACTGAATTCTTGTTTTTGCGTATTCTAAAGCAGTTTCATAGCAATCCATCATAGCACCAACTACACCCCAGGCTATACCATATCTTGCCTGATTCAAACACATTAAAGGATTTTTTAATCCTGTAGTTTTTGGCAATAAATTTTCTTCTGGGATAAAAACATCATCAAAAACTAACTCTGAAGTAACAGAGGCTCTTAAAGAATGTTTGCCTTTCATTTCCGGAGCAGAGAATCCTTTGAACTCTTTTTCAACAATAAAACCTCTAACAATATCGTCTAATTTAGCCCAAACTATTGCTATATCGGCTATAGTTCCGTTAGTTATCCACATTTTTGATCCAGTTAAAACATAACCACTATCAACTTTTTTAGCCTTACTTTCCATTCCTCCCGGGTTAGATCCATGATTAGGTTCAGTTAATCCAAAGCATCCTATTTTGTTTCCTTTAGCCAATAGTGGGAGCCATTTCTTTTTTTGGTCTTCTGAACCAAAAGTAAAAATAGGATACATAACTAAAGCACCCTGTACTGATGCAAAGCTGCGGATACCGCTGTCTCCTCTTTCTAATTCTTGCATAATTAGACCATATGCTACATTGTTTAATCCTGCACAAGAATATTCTTCCGGTAGATTTGAACCGAGCATTCCCAACTCCGCCATTTTTGGTACTAAATGAATAGGAAAAGAATCAGTACTATATTGCTTTTCGATTATGGGAACTACTTCCTTTGATACAAATTCTCTTACAGTATTTCTTACCATTATTTCATCTGCAGATAACAGAGTTTCTGAATTATAATAATCTACACCTTTGAAAATATTCATATAATTAATTGGAACAAATTAGAAATAAAGTTGTTCAAATTTACATTTTAACTGTCTTGGAAGCAAAGTATAAAACATTACGATTAAAAATAGCTTTCTTGAAGAAATCATTATTTTTATATAGATTTGGTATGAAATGAATAAGATATCAAAAAAATACAAAAAGAATTTTGCTATATTTTTATTGGCCGAATTCTTAACTTTCTCAATGCTCGGTGTATTTCATATTCATAAATTTAATATAAATGAAATATGTACTTATTCTCAAAAATCAAATTCACCCGTTACTTCAACAGATTTAAGTAAAGATTTCTTTTCATACTGCAGTATCCATCAATTTAACCAGTCGCTTATAGATTATAACAATGCTAAAATTGAATTAATAAAATTTACAAACATATGTAATTTGAACTGTATTGATTTCAAAGATTATTCCCCCATATATAAATCAAATTTAATTCCACGAGCTCCCCCTGTCTAATTACTATTTCTAAAACTCTACTTCATTCGCAAGATATCTAATTATACAAATATCTTTTTAAATAAGATATTATAAATAAAAACATTTAGTGAGATTAATATGAAATATTGGTTGATAAATTTTATTATAATAATTTTTTATATACAAATAAATGCACAGTCAAATATAAATCCAAGGATTAGTCTGGTTGGCACTTTCAATACACAAACTTTTTTGGGGAAAGATGTTGAAAATAAAGGTAAACTTATTTTTAATACACCCGAATTAGAATTATTTATTGATGATTATTTAAATCCTTATGCAAAGGCTACTGCAGATATAGCATACGAAGATGGTGAATTTAATGTTGAAGAATTATATGCTTCTATTGTAAGAGGATTGCCCTTGGATGTTCAGATCAAAGCCGGTAAATATTTAGTTGGTTTTGGTAAATTGAACGAGATACATGCTCATGCATGGGCATTTACAAATCGCCCGCTTTTTCATCAAATTTATTTTGGCAAAGAGGGATTTAATGACATTGGTTTCAATTTCAGCTTTATATTACCAACAGAATCTTTCTATTCTTCGTTAGATTTAGGAATATTTAAAGGAGATGCAATAAGCAAATCTGAAGTATCTGATCCGGAGAATTCAGATTTAGTAAATGATTGGAGAGGTACAAATCCAATTTTTGTCGGCAAACTCGGTACATTTTTTACTCTATCAGATTTTACTAATATAGAAGTTGGATTAAATGCATCATACGGTGTTCATGCTAAATCAGATAACTTTGAAAAATCTAATACATTTTTGGGGCAATCAGTTAACAATACTTTAAAATACTTTTATGGTGGTTTTGACTTCAAATACAAATACAGGCCTGACCAATATACTTCTTTAACAATTCAAGGTGGAGGTTTGTGGAACCATAGAGATGCATTGAGAGATTATTCAAATTTTGGGGCACTTATTAGTTTATTAAATCAAAAATCAATAGACACATTTGGAGGGTATATTTATCTAGATTATGTTTTTAAAAAACAATTCTCTGTCGGATTAAAATATGATTACACTAATGGAATTATTGGTGACGATCCTTCATTTTTTACTTTGAGTAACGATGACCAAAACCACACACAAGGCATTGAAGGCTGGATTGGTTTTTATCCTGTAGAGCATACACTTGTTTTTAGATTAAATGTTCAACATTTAACTTTCTCTTTTGCAAGTGCACAAATAAAAGAACCTGAGACGACAATAACTTTACAGATGATATTTTCACTTGGTCCTCATAAAGCACACCCTTTTTAATTTGAATATTAGGAGTTAATAAATGAAAAAGATTTTAATAATAATTTTAATAATATTAGCACAATTTACTTATGCTGAAGTTAATGTAGTAACAACAACAACCGTAATTTATGATCTTGTTAAGAATATTGGTAAAGAAAAAGTAAATGTAGATTACATCAGCAGAGGAAATCAAGATCCTCACTTTTTAGAGATAATGCCAAGTTATATGCTCAAATTAAGAAAAGCTGACTTAGTATTTAAAATAGGACTCGATCTTGAAAAATGGCTTCCACAATTAATCGATGGATCAAGAAATACTGATTTAAAAGAAATTGATCTTTCAACTGATATTGAAAAACTAGAGGTACCTACAAAAAGGTTAGATGCAAGTTACGGAGATATTCATCCATATGGCAATCCACACTAT
>PFVA01000012.1:3338-3534 GCA_002790365.1 Ignavibacteriales bacterium CG_4_9_14_3_um_filter_30_11 | reverse complement strand
CAATATTTTAAAAATGAAGAGTTTGAATGAAAAAAGACAATTAACAACAGCAAAATTTATATAGCAAATGTATAAAAATTTTTTGTTAATTATTTGGATAGATTCTATAAAGAAACCCGGTTTTAAAGATTCCCGATATTTTTTGGAACATCCAGCTTTGACGGAAAGATATCGGGAATCTAATTTACAACCTTAC
>PFVA01000012.1:0-3284 GCA_002790365.1 Ignavibacteriales bacterium CG_4_9_14_3_um_filter_30_11 | reverse complement strand
ATATATACTCCGCTTGCAAGATTGCCTGCATTAAAGTTTATGCTGTATCTTCCTTTTGACTTAAACTCATTAACAAGCGTCTTTACCTCTCTGCCAAGTATGTCATAAATCTTTAATGTTACAAATCCTTGCTCTGGCAATTGGTATTTTATTACTGTGCTTGGATTGAACGGGTTCGGGTAGTTCTGTGCAAGATCGTAGCTGTTAATTACTATGTTTTGATTATACACAATCTGTTTGTAACTATCCTTTGAAAGTCTGTTGGTTCCATCTCCTGTATTTGACATAGATAATGCATAGCCGGATTCAAAATTATTTTCTACAATAAGTTTTAGCCTTACCGTTTTATTACCAATTCCTTTGGTGTCAACTTTATAATCAACATTTTTATACTCAAATAAATTGTTCTTTGAGTATCTAATATTATCAAATTCACCAAGAACTTTATTCGTTTTATCATCTATAAGCTGAAGTTTGAAGGAGATAAAGTCGCCTTCAGTTAGTACCGCATTCCCTGATGCAGTATCAGTAACACCATAATTTACATTATAGGTAAAGCTACTTTTATTGGTTAATGTAAAAGGTTCTGAGATAAGGTATTTATTCAGAGATTCAATGCCTGTGATATTTTTTTCTTTGTCAATTTCTATAAACTTAACAAACTGGTCATCAACTTTAATTTTATTGAATTCAAAATAAAACTGTGCGCTGTCTTTAACTACAACTCCTTTTCTGCCTTCTATACCCGCAAATGAACTTGTGGATTTAGACAAACCCTATAGGCTTCCTATACTGCTTGGGGATTTTGTAAAATAGTACGGACTACCGGAGGTATTAAGCGTAGTTGCATACATCTCACCCGGTGTTGCCCCATTATTAAGTTGCATATACTGCCCGTTGATACCAAGATATTTAATGTTTATATATGATAAAGAATTATTCAGTACATATCCATTATTATTTTCACTCCATCCAAAGAAATAGGCGGGATAATTGTTGGGTCGATTAATGTTAGGGTTCAGGCAGTCATAATATCCTCCGGTAGAATTAAACGACCAGAAATAATAATAGCCCGGATCGCGGAAAACAATGTTTCTATTTGTACTGCTGTTCTTTCCTTCCCATACAACTCTTGCGCCCCCGTTTACTGCTATTAAAGAGGGGTTATTATTAAATGTATATCCGCCTCCGCTTGAAATATTTTGTACACCACCTTCCTGAATATGATTTATGTAATTCGAATTATCAGTTAATGTTCTGTAGTAAATAGTGTTGCTTCTTTCATAAGCAAGTTGAAACGGCTGTACACCGCTTTTATATGTATCCAGCGTGGGATTACTAATAGTAATATAGTTTGCATTACTCATAGCTACAGGTGCAGAAGTATACCAGCTAAAATACCAGCTTATCCCGTAGTAAAGGTAAATGTAGCCATATTTATAATACAGGCCGCTTTCTGAAATAGAATTTATTATCTCTCCGTCAACATACCAGGCTATCAGCACCTGTGCATTAGGATTTATAGACACAACAGGTTTAGCATTAAAAATATCAAAATCACCGGATGCGTGATAATAATTTACAAGTATCTCGTTTCTCTTCTTAGCACCGTTTTCATAAATATTTGCATTAATTGCCGTTCCCCAAAAAGTTTGCTGCTGGTAAACTATAATAATAATGTTATTGTAGCTGCTTGTGTAATAATCTATAGACGCACCTTTAGCTTTATAACCGTTCGCAGAAACAGCCTGCCCGTTATTCATAACCTGCCAGGTGACGCCGTTGTCTGTACTTCTCTCATACCATACTTTATTAAGGCTTTCATAGACCTGGTGCAGGTAGCCGTCTGAAGTTTTTACAATTTTCTTTTGTCCGTTGCCTGCTATTGCGTCTGTCTGGGAGGAGAGTTGGGCGCCTTTATAATATGCTGTTTTTGTGGTCGGACCTGTAATAATAAAATCCGTACCGCTGGTGGAAAAATCCCCACCGGAATATTGGTATGTCCGCGCGTTATAGCTTATAGTGCTTACTGCCTTAGCGCCGTATTTTTGATGCTCTAATGGCAGTATATCAATATCCAGACTGTCAAAAGCATTATCCTTAACAAAGCCTCCGTTTCCGGCTGAGTAGGAATGATAGGCATTATCTGTTATTGGGTCTTTGAAGTAAATGTTGTTTGTACTTATGCCACCCACTTCGTCAAGACTGTTTTTTATTGTTAAGGGGTAAACTTTACGGAAGTTGCGGGTTATGGATTTTTCATTCGGATCAAACTCAATATTAAAATTAAACTGGGGATTATATAAATTTAAATTACCTGTTTGAGTTATATTACCATTTGAGTAATCCCACTTAAAGTTATAATTTCTTTGATTTTGGTAAGTATATTCAGTAGTACCAACATTAACCGAATTGTTTGAATTGAATTGATAATTTGCTGAATTACCGGAATTAATTTGTTGACCATTTGCAATAAGGTTACCGAAGTCAAAATACTGTCCTTCAATCCTGTTTTTTAAGGTAACCGGTACTTTGAAGTTTGTTTGTAATGGATTATTTGTAAACCAGATTCCCCAGATTGTATAACTTGCATTGTTTGTCATTTCTGTATTTCCTACCCCTTCGTGTGCCGCATATACTTTGCTACTGTGTTGGTCTATCCTAAAATGTGTATCGCTTCCGGGATATTTGGTTTGGTCGTGGCTCCATTCTTCGTCTCTTAAATCAAGAGTAAATGTAAAACTGAATACTCCCATTCCATTTTGGTCTGGTAAGCTTGTAATAGTAAAAGTCATAACACCCCAAGCTATTGAGTCCATACCATCATCAATATCTTTGGGTGAATCAAAAGTATAGCCCTGTAGATTAGATAGACTTCTGCTGTAATTATTAAGTAAATAAACAATAGAGTTTTGTTTATCCCAGGCCCAGGCGTAATCGGCTGTAGAAACAGTCAGATTAAATCTGCCGGAAAATGGGTTTATTACATCAAAGAGTAATTCACCACCCTTTGCACGCGGATCAGCAAACCCGGTTTTAACAAAAAGAATAATCAGTATGGAAATTAATCCAAAGAGTCTTTCTTTCATTTCTTCCTCCTTTTATTTTTGGTATTTTAAAACAGAAAATCCTTTTCGTTTTTTGCAAAACGAACACTTTGATGGTGAGGATTTTCACTTTGGGAGGTGGTGCTGCAAACACCATCTCCCGTTTTTGTAATATTGCTTGCTTATTGCTTTATTCTATTAACTACAATTATGTAACCTTTATTATTTGATTCACCA
>PFVA01000038.1:5355-6256 GCA_002790365.1 Ignavibacteriales bacterium CG_4_9_14_3_um_filter_30_11 | reverse complement strand
ATTCAATTTAAAGTAGTGGAGCCTTTTCAAAAAATGCAGATTGATTTATTTCCAAATATGAAAGTTGAAAAAATTCTTTTTGAAGATGGAAGTGTGTGTGAATTTTCAAGAGAATTCGGAGCGGTATTTATTACCTTGCCTAAAATATTGGAAAAAGATTCTGAACATTTTATTGATTTTTATTATTCCGGAAATCCTCAAGTTGCAAAGCGTCCCCCTTGGGATGGTGGATTTACCTGGACAGATGATAAAGAAGGAAATCCTTGGGCTTGTGTTACATGTCAGGGAACAGGTGCAAGTTTGTGGTGGCCCAACAAAGATCATCAATCAGATGAACCTGACAGTATGCTGTTAAGTGTAACTGTACCTTCTGACCTTCAGGATGTTTCCAACGGAAGATTAAGGAGTAAAGATAATTTGGGCAACGGCTGGATAAAATATAATTGGTTTATTTCTTCTCCGATTAACAACTACAATGTAACTTTTAACATTGGAAAGTTTGCTCATTTCAGTGATACATACACAAGTAAAGACGGACAGAAATTATCTTTGGATTATTATGTGATGCCTGAGAATCTTGATAAAGCAAAAACACAATTTAAAGATGCAAATAAAATGCTCACGGCTTTTGAATACTATTTTGGCAAATATCCATTTTACAAAGACGGCTACAAATTAATTGAAGCACCACATAACGGAATGGAACACCAAAGTGCAATTGCTTATGGAAATAATTATTGGAACGGATATGTGGGCAGATCTTCTTCTTCAGTAGGACTAAATTTTGATTTTATAATTGTACACGAAAGTGCTCATGAATGGTGGGGAAATAATGTTACTTCAAACGATGTTGCTGATATGTGGGTTCACGAAAGTTTTGGTGCTTATGCCGAGGGTCTTT
>PFVA01000038.1:0-5308 GCA_002790365.1 Ignavibacteriales bacterium CG_4_9_14_3_um_filter_30_11 | reverse complement strand
AAAGGTCAGCTTGTACTTAACACATTAAGAAGCGTAATTGATAATGATTCTCTTTGGTTTTCTATTTTAAGTGGAATACAGAAAGATTTTTATCATAATACTGTAGATGGAACACAAATTTTTAATTATATAAACGAAAAGACAGGTAAGAATTTTGATTATTTTTATGATCAATATTTTAAAAGAATTTCAGTACCTGAATTAATTGTAATGGTTACTCAGAAGGGAGATACAACTAACATTAGATATAAATGGAAAACAGATGTGGATGATTTTAAAATGCCTGTAAAAGTAACTACTAAAAAAAATAAATTTGAATTTATTTATCCGACTGATAAATGGAATTCTTTAAATTTAAAAGATTTCGATCCATCTGATTTTGAAGTTGCTGAAGATCTATTTTATCTAAAATCAAGTATTATAAGACAGTATATTGATCCTCAAAGTACAATTAAAACAAAGTGAGGTCTTGTAATTGTCTAAGGTTAGATATAATTGGGGCTGGGGTATTTTAATCAGCATAATTGTTTTTTTACTTATTATGGCTGGGCTAATAATTTTTTCAATGAATAAAGATGTAGACCTTGTTTCAAAAGATTATTATAAAAATGAAATAGAATTCCAGTCTCAAATTGATAAAGAAAATAAAAGTAAGCTCTTAAACAAAATTGTAGAAATTCATTTTGATAAAAATAATTTGGTAATTGTTTTCCCGGACTCAACCAACATTTCCGGTGTCCTGAATTTTTACAGACCTTCAGATTCAAATTTAGATTTTAAAATTCCTATAAAATTAACTGATAGTAATAAACTGTTTGTTGCTTTAAATAAATTTGTAAAAGGTTTTTGGAAAGTTAAAATTAATTGGGAAGAGGATGATTTTAACTTTTATTCAGAAAATTCTTTTATAGTACAATAATGGAAATTTGGACAGCACTTATAATTGGTTTTGCAGGTAGTCTGCATTGTATTGGAATGTGCGGTCCGATTGTTTTAGCATTACCTACAAAAATCTATTCTAAAAATTTAGCTTTTATTTTAAAAAGGTTTTTATATAACATAGGCAGAGTTACAACTTATGCATTAATAGGAATTGTCGTTGGCTATTTAGGACAGAGTTTAAAGATATGGGGCTACCAACAAACTCTTTCAATTTTAATCGGGGTTATTATTTTGTTGTGGGTTATTGTTCCAAAAAAACACCATAAGATTATAACCGATAAATCTTTAATTAAAAAAGGATTTAATTTTTTACAAAGACATATAGGCAAATTATTTATAAAGCAGGATTATTTATCATTTTATGTTATAGGGATTTTAAACGGTTTTTTGCCTTGCGGTTTTGTCTATATGGGTGCTGCAGGTGCAGCTTCTACAGGCAATTATTTTAGCGGTGGTTTATATATGGCATTATTTGGGATGGGAACTGTACCTGCAATGTTTATTCTTTCAATTTTTGGAAAATACTTTAATCAAAGTTTAAGAAATAATTTTAACAAGGTTGTTCCATATTTTGCAGTTATACTTGCATTGCTTTTTATTTTGAGAGGAATGAATTTGGGGATACCTATTATTAGTCCTCATATGATGCATTAAATCTAAATTTATTTTTCATTGGCAATTATAACGCACAAATCTCAACTAAATATCAATAAATAATTAGCAATAACTTTCTTATTTTGCATTCTGTGAAAATCTTCAATAATAAATATTAAATGAAAACCTGGGTCAAAACTACATTAGCTATTATCATAAGTATAATTGTAATTGTAATAATTGGGGGAATTATCTTTTACAATATGCTTCACTCTTCTTTACCCAAATATAATGATGAATTGGTTATATCCGGGATTGATGGAAACATAGAGATATACCGAGACAGCGCGGCTGTTCCTTATATAATTGCTAAATCTGAATTTGATGCAGCATTTGCAATAGGATTTGTTCACGCTCAGGAAAGACTGTTTACAATGGATATTGCACGAAGAGCCGGGGAAGGAAAGCTTAGTGAGATATTTGGTGTAGAGACAATTCCTTTTGATAAAATGTTTTTAACTGTCGGGATAAAAAGAAATATTCTTAATAATTATTCAAAGTTTAGTAACAACGATATTAAAATTCTAACTGCTTATTCAAAAGGGGTAAATTATTATATAAAAAATTCCGGAGGTAAACTCCCGATTGAATTTAGTGTATTAGGTTACGAACCTGAAGAATGGAAACCAATTCACAGTCTGATTATAATGAGAATGATGGCGTGGGAGTTAAATATTGGCTGGTGGACAGATTTTGCATATACAGAACTAGTTCAAAAAGTAGGATTAGAAAAAGCCAAAGAAATTTTACCGGATTATTCTAATAATGGAAATTTAATAATTCCCAAAAGTATTACTGATTTACAAAATATAAATAGTTCGTTTGTTAAAACTCAAAAACAGTTTAGAAGTTTTTTTGGATTAAATGGGACTCACATTGGTTCTAATAGCTGGGTTGTTAACGGAATTAAATCTGTAACTGGTAAACCCATAATTGCTAACGATACTCACCTTGCATACAGTGCACCGGACAAATGGTTTACTGCAGTTATTAAATCAAATAATTTGGACGCAGCCGGTTTTACTTTACCGGGTGTACCGGGAATTGTTATCGGCAAAAACAATTCTATTTCCTGGACTATGACAAATGTAATGGCTGATGATGCAGATTTTTTCAGCGAAGTTCTTGACAGTTCCGGTACTAAATTTTTATTTGATGGTAAATGGTATATTCTGGAAATTGTCGAAGATTCTATTAATATTAGAAATAGCGAACCAATAATCAATATTACTAAAATCACAAAAAACGGTCCCATCATTTCTGATATTCATCCATTGACATTTTTATATAAAAATAAAAAAGAAACATTTCCGCCAATATCAATGCATTGGTTGGGTAATGAGTTTAGTGACGAGTTAAATGCTATTTATAATGTAAACAAAGCTCAAAATTTTAATCAATTTAAAACTGCTTTATATGATTTTGCAGTACCCGGACAGAATTTTATTTATTCTGATAAACATGGTAATATTGGTTATGTTTTTGGCGCAGATCTTCCTCTTAGAAACTACATTAATGCATGTTTTATTGTGGACGGAACAAATAGTGCTAACGCCTGGCATGGGGTTTTGAAAAGAGATGAAATACCTTTTTTACTAAATCCAAAAAATAATTATATAGCTTCTGCAAATAATAAAACATTAGATAATTTTAACTACTATATCTCAAATTTATGGGAGCCCTCATCAAGAATAGATAGAATAAATCAACTTATAACTTCAAAAGAAAAACACTCAAGAGATGATTTCAAAAATTATCAAATGGATTTTATTTCTCCCTATGCAAAAGAAATCACCGGGTATATTCTTTCTGCCTTTAAGAACATAAATGTAACTGATGAAAATCTAAAAAAATCTTTAGAATTACTAAAACTTTGGGATTATAAATTTGATAGATTCAGTCAAACTCCTTTGATATATGCAGAATTATTAAAATTTCTTTTAATAAATATTTATCAAGACGAAATGGGCAATGAGTTGTTTGATGATTTTGTTTTTGTTGCTAATGTTCCTTACAGAAGTACTCAGCAGTTGTTAAGCCAAAACAACAACACTTGGTTTGATAATATAAATACACCCGAAGTTGAAACTAAAGAGATCATTTTAAGAAAAAGTCTTAGCGATGCAATGGATGAGTTAGAAAAAACTTTAGGCAAAGATATGGCTTATTGGCAATGGGGTAAGCTGCATACAGTAACTTTTAAACATATATTCAGCGGTAATTTAAAAATGATTGATAATATTGTAGATATTGGTCCTTATAAAATTAGTGGTGACGGCACAACAATTTTTAATACAGAATATTCTTTTGCTAAAAGTATAGATAAATATCCAAGATTCAGGCATAATGATTTTGAGAATAATTTAGGACCTGCAATGAGATTTATTTATGATTTTAATTCTCCTGATGAATTCTTAATGGTATTGACAACAGGTCAATCAGGTCAAATATTAAGCGACCATTACAAAGACATGACTCAACTTTGGTTAAATGGTAAATATTTTAAAGTAAGAACGGATTCTCAATCAATAATAAAGAACAAAGATTTACTTAAATTTATTAAACAAAATTAAAATTCTTACAAACTTTACATAAATAAAAGAATTATTCATATTACAACTTATCTTAAAATTAACAAGTGAATTATGAAAGTTATTGATCACATAAAAAAAGCAAAAAAACCATTCATAAGTTTTGAATTAATACCTCCCAAACGAGGGGGTGATTTAAAGGGATTATTAAGTGTACTTGAAGACATTGTAAAATATAATCCTCCATTTATTGATATTACAAGTCACTCTGCCGAAGTAGTTTATGATGAAACCAAATCAGGTATTCAAAAAAAAGTTAAACGAAAAAGACCCGGTACTTTGGGTATTTGTGCCCTCATTCAACATAAATATGATATTGATGCTGTACCTCATATTCTTACAAATGGGTTTACAAGAGAGGAGACAGAAGATTTTCTAATTGAACTGAGTTACTTAGGTATTGATAATATTTTGGCAATCAGAGGCGATGACCATGGATATATTAAACCAATACCTAAAGGTAAAAGTGCTAATGTTTATGCAAGTGATCTTGTAAAACAGATTGATGATATGAATAAAGGAAAGTATTTAGAGGAAAATTTACTTGACGCAAATCCTTCAAGCTTTTGCATTGGTGTAGGTGGATATCCTGAGAAACATTTTGAAGCCCCCAATTTATTAACTGATATAAAATTTGCGAAACAAAAAATAAATAACGGTGCAGAGTATATAGTTACTCAAATGTTTTATGATAATGAAAGTTATTTTAAGTATGTGGATTTGTGCAGGTCTCAAGGTATAAAAGTTCCTATTATTCCCGGACTTAAAATTATTACAGCAAAATCTAACCTATCAAGTATACCTAAAAACTTTTATATCAATTTACCCGAAGAATTATCAGAAAAGATAATGGATGCAGATAAAGATAAAGTAGTAGAAGTTGGAGTTGAATGGGCTGCTAAACAGGTAAAAGATCTCTTAAAAAAAGGTGTTCCAAGTATTCATTTTTATATTATGCAAGATTCGAGACCTATTAGCATGCTAATGGAAAAACTAAACATATTTTAAAAAATTAAATGAAGAGTAAATTAAAATCACCCATTAAAAAGTTAAAATGGGGAGTAGCAGGCTGTGGTCATTTTGCGGAAAATTCTTTTTTACCTGCTGTTCAACTTTCAAGA
>PFVA01000186.1 GCA_002790365.1 Ignavibacteriales bacterium CG_4_9_14_3_um_filter_30_11 | reverse complement strand
AGTGGAGTAAGATAGAGAGCGGGACGAGTTTAAATATTTATGACATTAGAGGTGACTATGATTTTCAAACTAATCAAAAAGAAATTTTAGCTATAGGCTCAGATGTGGGAACGGGTAATGGAAGTATTATTGAGAAAATTAATAATAATAGCGCTTCGCAATTATCATCAGAAGCAATAGTGGGAAACGCAACAACAATATGGTTCCTTTCTGATCGTGCATACTACGTAGGCAGCGGCAAGGCTTATTATAAACATAAATTAAATGATTCCAACTGGCATCCTTTAATCGGCTTAACCCGGTATACAATTACATCTATTGATGGTAATGATATAAATGATGTCTTTTTTACTTCTTCCGGAGGAGATATAGTTCATTTTAACGGAGTAAGTTTTAAGAGTTACCTGGATCAGATAAGAATGTCGCAAATAATCTACAGCTCCATAAAGACAAAAGGTAATTTGGCAATAGCCGTGGGTTTTCTTGACGCACGTGCTGTTATTACAATAGGCAAAAGGAGTGATTAAATAATTTATTTATTGTACAATTTATTGGAGGTAATATGTTACTTAATAAAAAATTTTGGGGGCTGTTTATTTTATTTGCTTTCTTGTTGAACCTTCAAATTAATTATGCTCAGGGGAGATTTTCGAAAGAGACGGAAGCAAAGATAAAAAACAAAATCTCTCAGATAGAAATTCACAAGAACCAACTGGCGTCAAATGAAAAAAAAGTTGAGAGCTTGTTAAGAGTCTTAATAAACAAAATGAAGGCGGATAATAAAAATGGAATATTAGAAGGGAAATACGCTAGTAAAAAGTATACAACATCATCTGCTAAAGTTAATGAGAACCTGCAGGTAGAAGTTGTAATTACTCTCTTGCTCGGGAAAGACTCTGATTCGAGTCTGGTTAAATCGCGGATACTAAATATTGGCGGTAATACCCGTTTAACGATAAAACCTTCTGCTTCAATGCCTGTTGAACTGTATAGCTGGGTTCCTTATGGTCAAATTTTAGAGATAGCAAAAATTACATCAATAGGCAATATAAGTGCACTTGGTTCACCAATTCAAAGAATTGGTGATAAGTTAACTCAAGGCTACAGTCAGCTTTATGTAGATAAAGCAAGGGAATATTTTAATGTTGACGGTACCGGGATTAAAGTTGGTGTGATTTCCACTGGCGTAAAAGATATAAATAATTCCATAAACTCTCATGATTTACCCCCAATAAATGATTCTCAGCATATATTAAATGCCGGTAATACAAGTGACAATGAAGGAACTGCAATGCTTGAAATAGTCCATGATCTTGCGCCTGGCGCTGAGCTTTATTTTGCCGGAATCAGCCCTAACGAGGGTCCTAATGATATGGCAAATAGAGTAAATCAATTGGCGAATGCTGGCTGTAATGTAATTGTTGACGACATTGGATGGCCTTACCCCTCGCCCCAATTTTCAGAAGATTATTTATTCAATACAATTTATAATTATAAGAATAATCCAAATTACAATAGAAGTTATATATCTGCCGCAGGAAATGATGGCAAAGATAGCTTTGATGGTATGTTTTATCCTAATGTTGATAACTATAATATATGGTGGCAAGCAAATGGTCAAAGCTATATTGATAATAGTTTTAACTTACAGCCAAATGAAAATGTCGATATTATTTTACAATGGGCAGATAAATGGGACTATTCAAGAACGGATTACGACTTATATGTTGCTGACCAGTTTGGTAATATTTTTGATTCAAGCGTCACGGTTCAGGGTACGCAAGGATCCATTCCAAGAGAAGAAATTTCTTTCTCATACGATTACAATCACACTCCCCCTTATTACGTCAGAGTTAAACTTGATACACAGCATACACCCATTAATGAGCCTAATAAAGAAATTCGTCTAATTGTAGCTGCTTACAATGGCCCGCCAACTGAAATAGATTATCAATACGCAAATTATCCTTCAAATCCTGGGCGTGCTACAGGTCAAATTTATGGTAAAGAAATGGTTTCCACTATACCTGTAGGTGCATATCCTGTATTAAATCAAAATGTATTAGAAGATTTTAGTTCCAGAGGACCATCAAAGCTATATTCTTTTGACAGTAACGGGAATCAAACTGGGGTAATAATATATAATACACCGGCTGTTATAGCAACCGATGGGGTAGAAACAAATGCTGGATCAGAATTTAATCCTTTCTTTGGAACGTCTGCCGCGGCTCCACATATTGCAGGCATTGCCGCTTTATATTATTCAAAGTTTTCAAACGGAAATTTTTATAATTCATTAACCTCAAGTGCATCTTCAATAGCGGGCGGCACAGGGGGTGTATATAATGATCAATCCGGGTTTGGGAAGGCTGATGCCAGAGAATGTCTGATTTACTCACTTACTTCAATTTCACCAGGCACAATTTCCTCAAATACAAACTGGACTAATGTAAAAGTAAATGGAACAGTCACTATAAATTCGGGGATAGTCGTTACTGTACCTTCTAATTCAACGGCAGTTGTAATTGGTACAGTTAATTTTGTAAATTCAAACTCGAGAATAGTTGTGAACACCGGCGGTACGCTATTGGTAAGAGAAAATGCGACTGTAGACCCGGCACACGTAACTGGTAATGTGATATTTGAAGGGGGGGTACTTGTGAGACAAGTTACTGAAAACCAAAGTGTTTTGTCTGGTTATACGTTCGGACGATGGGAAGGTGGGCCTACGTTTCAGTCATATATCGGGCCTAAAAATTTTTTAGGGCTAAACATAGGTGACACTCAAGTTTATCAAGCTAATCAGGAAATCATATCGAACCAAAAATATAACATCTGGAAAGTAGACGGCATAGCTGATTCTTCCATAATGAATCATCATCCTTTTCAAATTCAAAATATACCTTCAACATATACTGCACAATTTTATCCAACTTACTCTGGTGTAACAATTCAAAATTCTATTGAAGGGACATCAGTCAATATAGGTTCAATTGCTTTCAAGGATCCCTGGCTGATAGATTATGCGGACCCGGGCTACGGCAATAATCTCAGGAACCGTGGGATGAGTGCGCCTTTCAAAACAATGAGTTCTCCTTTTATTCCTGACTACACAACCTCTTTTAGCGGAGATGTTTACAAAGGCGTCTTCCTGAATCAAAATCCAAACTTCTTGCCAAATCTTCCAAACTACTCCGTTAGCGTTCAATCGCCTCAGACAATCTATTTAAGTGCGGACAATAAAGACCATACATTTTATTTTCAAAACTGGAGTGTAAATAATTCCAATTATGCAGCGCTTCAGAACCCAAACTCATCTTCAACAGCTGTTGTTTTTAACAATACATCAGCAATTGTTACTGCCAATCTTAAAGGCACCCAACTCTCTAACAATGTAAACAGCTATGCAAACAACAGCCAGAGAAAAGTTGTGCGCACAACGAATGGATATATTCACCAGGTTTACGAGAGCCTTGGCAAAGTCTGGTACGAAAGAAGCACGGACAACGGAGCAACTTGGGATATAATGAATGGTGGCCAACCTTTAGACAGTGGCTCCGGTAAACTTCCTGCAATAGATTATTACGGAAATGTAG
>PFVA01000001.1:5972-6846 GCA_002790365.1 Ignavibacteriales bacterium CG_4_9_14_3_um_filter_30_11 | reverse complement strand
TATTTGTATTGGTGACCATGAAGGATTCTTTTGTAATATTAATGCAGCTACACCTGCAGTTAAAGGACAACTGAAAGATGTTCCTTGTCCATTACTGTACCCAGTGTTATTTCCTGGTATACCACTTGCAAAAAATATTCCAACTCCAGGTGCCATTACATCTGGTTTTATTCTTGCGTTTGAACCTGCTGTTGGACCATAACTGCTAAATACAGCAAAAGTCCCATCTGCATTTACAGCACCAACTGCTATTACACTGTCTCCATCAGCTGGAGCAACAAGAGTATTTGTTGTTCCACGCGATCTATCGTTACCCACAGAATTAACAACAACCACTCCTTTACTTGCTAATAAATCAGCAGCTTTAGTAATAACTGTCGTATTTCCATCCATATCTTGCCATGAATGGTTATAGCTAGAAAATTGTGTATCAAATGTATAATATCCTAAAGAAGTTGATGTTATATCGGCACCTAAACTATCCGCCCATTCAGCTGCTGCAACCCAATTATCTTCCTCTACAGGTGATTCTGTATCTAATTGAGGATTTGAATTTGCTTTCTCTGTTCTGGCAAGTAAATAATTTGCACCAAATGCGGGTCCTATTAGAGTACCATCCTTAAAACCACCAATAATTGAAAGTGTGTATGTTCCATGAGAACCTTCACCAGAATCAGGTAATGGTTCATTTCCAACATTTGAATCATTAAAAACAAAATCCCATTTATCTATAATATGCATCCCATTAAATACTTCATGACTTAAATTACTAAAACCTGCATCCATTATACAGATTGTAATACCCGCACCTGTTAATGCTTCATTATGAAGAGCTGGAACATTAATTTGGTTGAGTGCTGTTGCAGAAAAACCA
>PFVA01000001.1:0-5920 GCA_002790365.1 Ignavibacteriales bacterium CG_4_9_14_3_um_filter_30_11 | reverse complement strand
TATTTTTTAATAAAGATGGAGGTAGAGAATTTATTTCTTTTGGTTTTTCAATTTCTCTGTTAACTTTAAACTTTGCAACAAGGTCAATACTTTTTACAAATTTTAATTCAGGTATTTTGTTAAAAGTTCCTTTTTTAACAAATGCAGAAACAGCGTTAAACCATTTAGTTTTGTGTTTAATTTTTATACCAAGTTTTATTAATTGTTTAATATAATCTTCATTTACCGGAATATCTGTTTCATCAATTAATGGTTTGGCTTTGTAATATTTAGCCCTTCGTGCTAAAGATTTCGGACTTACAGCTAGACTAGGTTTCTCAAAATATTTTTTTAATGATTCGCCTTTATCAGTAAAATATATCCATACAAGTTCTGTTTTATTATCTTCTAAAAGAGATATTTTTTCACTTAATCTATCAGTAATTTTATTTTGTTTATTCTGCGGATAAATCAAAGAAATAGAGAAAAAGCAGATAAATGCTGCTAAAATTGTGAAGCGGTATTTATAATTATTTTTGAGCATATGGGAATATATAAATCTTATTGATATTTCAAAATATAAATTTGATAAAAATTAACTTTTTTGTAACATAATAAACATTTTTATGCTTAAATATGTTCCTAATAAAGATACTTTAATCAAATAATTATTGAGATTCTTCTCTCTATCTTATTTGTATAGCCAACATATGTCTTATTATAGTTTATAGTTTTTAATACATATCATCAAATTTTACTTTGTACCCACGATGTGATTTGAACACATGACCTACGGTTTAGGAAACCGTTGCTCTATCCAGCTGAGCTACGTGGGCAGTAATTATTAATTTTATCCTTAAAATTCCCCATTTACTTTTTCTAATACAATAATAATTTAACCATACGGTTTAGTCCGTCCCTGCGGGACGGTTGCTCCTAGTCTCGACTGACGCAAGTCAGACGGATATCGTTCTGAGCTACCGGGGTAGAAATATTTAATCGTCACAAATATAATAAATAAAGAAATATTAAGGGCACAAAGGTTGTACCCTTTTAAGTATAAAACTACACTTGGTTTACAGGTTAAACCAGTGTGTGAATTTAATTAGGAAGATGTTGTCCGGATGCAGGTCAAATAAATTGTTAAAAGATTTACCAAATTGAAAATCTCCATTATTTTCAAATCCTGTTCTTGTTTGAGTCCAGACAAAAAATAAAACAGAACCGGGATTATATTCCCATCGTAAAACGGCATTCCCTCTTAAGGAACTGAATTTGAAATCTTGTTTTCCGATATCAATCGGTGAAGCCGGACCTGAACCATCAGGATCAGCTATATAATTTGTGTTATCAAAAGTTGAACCGTTATTTCCATAAATATTAAAATCAAAACTTTTAGGTCTGGCAAGCTCTTTATAGTTTGTATATTTACCTGTTGAAATAAGCGGTTGAACAAATAATTGCAAACTTAAATTTGGTGTGAATGTCCAGTTAAGTCTTATATTAGCCGAAAATGTAGTTTGATTAAGTTCACCAAAAACATAACGATTTCCATAAGTATTTGTTGCATAAGAATCAGAATAAGTTCCTATATATTGAGCATTATTATTGTTTTTACTTAAATATGGACCTATACTTAAATAAATGTTTGAAGCCGGTCTAAAAGATAAATTTGTACCAAGATTCCAGCTATTAGCGCCGTCTGTTTGTTTATATAGGAAATAATTTAATCCTGCAGTCCAATTGTTTCTGCTGTCACTATTTAAATTAAAACTCACTTGATAACCTGGTAAATTTATCATTAAAGGTCCGCCACGAGTTGCACTATTGTTTACTGTCTCAGGATTATATGCAAAATTCCAATTTATTGAATAATAATTATTGAATCTTATAAACCCATAATGGAAAACACCATCCGAAATTTTATTGCCATCAAAATCATAAGATCTAAAAACTGCACCGCCTAATTCCATATATCTATAAAAATCTTTTGGATCATTCCAAGAATATCCTCCTCCAACATGTGCGTTTAAAATATTTGTTCTCCGCATAAATCCAAGGTCATTTACATCATACTTGGGTGTAATAAAACCAAATGCAGAATTGAAAAAGAAATTTCCTTTTTGTCTGTTAAGAAATATTCTACCTGCAAGTCCTGTCATTGAAGTAGCGTTACTATCTAAATTTACCGCATCAAGGTCAGGTCTCTGAAAATAATGTGTATAGTTTTGCTGAACATCTAGAATTCTTTTTGAATTTCCATGTATACTTGACATGCTTAACCATCCTGTAGTTACCCAAGTTTTTGATTCATCCAAGAATGTCCAGCCGTCTATTCCACCCATAAAGGCTGAGGAGTTTATTTCATCTCTCAGTCTGTTATCGCTAAATGATCTGGTTGAAAGAGTTGAAATAAAACCAAGCCCTTGTTTACCTTCGTTAAAATCTTTCTGACCTCTTAAAACCCCGTAATATGTAAGTGGTTCAACTTCAATGCTTGATTTATTACCTACCAGATCAATTTCAGCAAATTCTCTTTTGGTAACTGCAGAAATAGCACCTAAATTAAATTCACCAATTTTACCTGTAAGTTTAGCTGCACCTAAAATATGTGTGCCGGAAGGTTGATCTACATAATCATAATCAGGAAGACTACCTTGTGGTGATCTACCTATTCTTCTGCTATAAAAAAAATCGGGATTACTAAAATTAAACCCCCAATAACTTTTTGCTCCACCTTGTCCAAAATTAAATACTGAAGATCCTTCAACAAAGAATGGTCTTTTTTCACTAAAGAATGTTTCTGCATCGCTTAAATTTATTACTGCAGGATCAATTTCAACCTGACCGAAATCCGGGTTTATTGTAGCATTTAATGTTAGATTTGAACCCAATCCATATTTAAGATCCAAACCCACATCAGATAAAAAAGAGGATCCGTCATTAAAAGGATTTCCAGCCTGTTGTTGAGTAAAAGTTGATTTTGCTGTTACATAAGGAACAATTTCAAGTTTGTTTTGAGGAGTAATATCATTCAGTCCTTTAAGAGCAACAAAATGCGAAACAAAGCCGCTTTCTTTTTTAGGTACATATGATAAATAATCATATTCATTATTTCTTGAAATATTTCTCTTAAAATTAATTCCCCAAACATTGTCTTTACTTAAATTAAAACGCATTTGAGAAAATGGTATTCTCATTTCTGCAGTCCAACCTTTATCGTCAATATTTACTTTACCTTCCCAGACAGCATCCCAATCGTCGTCATCCCAATCATCATTATATAAAACACCGTCTTTAATAGTGCCTGCTGCTGTTAATCCAAAATAATAACCGCTTCTTTTGTCATTATAAGGATCGAAAAAAACCATAAATTGATCTGAGTTGGAGTAATTATCTTTTCTTACCAATCTTGCAACAATAGAGTCCGGTGATGAATCAAACATTCTGGCACCAATGTAAATTGCATCATCATCAAAGCAAACCCATACTATGGTTTTTTCTGTTGCCGGTTTTCCTTCATCCGGATCTCTTTGAATAAAACCTGTTATCTCATGAGAATTTTTCCAAAATATTTCGTCAAGTTTTCCATCAATTGTAACCGGTTGTGTAACTCTAAAAGCATTTACAGATGTTTTTTTTGGATTATTGCCAGAATCATATTGCCCCGAAATTATAAATGCGGAAGAAAGAAAAATGATAAAAAGTAGAAGTTTTATTGTTTGCATAGTTTATTATTTTTTTAATTTTAAAATGTAATCTTAACTTGCAAATTGCTTTCCATTTATTATGGACGGTATAATAAGTTGATATTTGAACAAATTTGAAGATAAAATCATAATTTTTAAAAACTATTGTTTAGACGATAAAAAAAACAAAAAGTTACAGGATATTTTGTTTTTAATGATGAGTAGGTAAATAACAGTAAGGAATTTTTTATTTTTTATTTGCTGAATTAATCAAATCAAAAACTGAATTCAAGTAATATGTTGGTTGTATATTAGCATTCCCATTGGGGAAGTTAGTAACACCTGTTGCAACAAGAGCGGTATCAACACCTAATAAATTGCCCATTAAAATATCTGTTTCAAGTCTATCGCCAATAAGTAAAGTATTATTATTTTCAATATTCAATCTTTTTTTAATTTCTTCTAACATAAATTCAGAAGGTTTGCCAAAATGATTTTCAAGGTTTTTATGAGTTCTTTTTTCTAATGCCGATATTGTTGATCCTGCATCCAATACTTCACCTTCTTCAACCGGACAAGTGTTGTCAATATTAGCAGCAAAAAATTTAGCACCATTTTCTAAAGCTTTTGCAGCAATTTCAAGTTTGGTGTAATTTAACTTCCTGTCTAATGTAACTATTACCACTTCTATTGCTTTCGTATCTTCCGTATAATTAAATCCATCTGAAGAAAGTTCCTCAATAAATTTCTTTTCTCCAATTGAAAAGAAATTACATTTATTAAAATATTTTTTTAGAAATTCTTTAATCACATAAGTAGAATTAATTATTTCTTCTTTATTGATTTTTAACTTTTTACCTATTAAAAAATTATAATAATCTTCAATACTGCCTGTTGTTTTATTGGATACAAAAATGATCTTCTTATTTAATTCTTTTAATTTATTTATAGTTACATCTGCATTTGGAATTAATCTATCTCCTTTGTAGATAGTTCCATCAAGATCAAATATAAATGCATCGTATTTGTTTATCATTAACTAATTTTACTTTTTATTTTTTCAAAAGATTCGATAATTGTATGAGGTTTATAATTTATTTGAGTTTCAGCTTTTAATGTAACAAGCCCTGATTTTAATGGTCTAATAGCAGCCTGATTTAATTCTTTTGTTATAATCGGATGAATTAAATTTTTGTTTAGATCAAAATAATCTGCTATCATATTAGTAAACTCAAATCTTGATAGAAAATTCCTACCACCAATATTAAAAATACCACTTCTTTTAAATTCAATTACTTTATTAATTCCTCTTACCAAATCCTCAACAAATGTGGGGTTATTAAATTGATCAGTGACTATTCTAATATCTTTACCATTTTCTAAAGATTGAACAACCCAATATACAAAATCTGCTTTACCCTTTTCTATTGCACCGTATAAAACATTAGTCCTTATTATTGTATAATTAATCCCGCTTATTTTCAAAGCATTTTCACTTGCCAGTTTTGTTCTGCCATAATAGCTAATAGGGTTTGTCTTATCAACTTCACTATAGGGTCCTTGTTTGCCGTCAAAAACATAATCGGTAGAAATATGAATTAAATGTGCATCAACCGCTCTGCATGCCTCCGCTAAATATTCAACTGATTTAACATTTATTGTCCATGCTGTTTCCTTTTCACTTTCGCATTTATCAACATTAGTAAAAGCAGCTGCATTTATAACATAATCAGGACAAAACTCTAATATTGTTTTCTTTATTTTATCCCTGTTTGTAATATCACAAATAATAATTGATATGTCACTTGAATTACTTCCCTTAGTTTTTGCTGTACAACATAATTCAATATTGTCCTGTTCAGAGTAGAACATTGCTAAATTTGACCCCAAAACTCCGTTAGCGCCGGTAATTAAAATCCTTTTCTTAATTATATCAGAATTATTACTCATTATAAAACATTTTCATTTCATTTACATTATTACAAGATGCAGCAAAGGCAGCAGATTTGTTTGATTTACTTATTATATTTTTCAAATTTTCACCTTTAATATAATTATAAAAGAAAACGCTCCCAAAAATATCTCCGCACCCAACTGTTGTACCTTCTTCTATTCTATTTGCAGAAATAAATAATGATTTTATTTCTTTCCCATCTTTCATATAAACTCGTGTTCCTTTATCACCCATTGTTTTAATTAAATATTTTGTCCCTTTATCCAAAATATATTTGGGAATATTTTCTACCTCCGCT
>PFVA01000162.1 GCA_002790365.1 Ignavibacteriales bacterium CG_4_9_14_3_um_filter_30_11 | reverse complement strand
TCGGAATTCGTTATTTGAGTAATATGTTTTTCTTACAAATTGCCAGGGGTTAACCCCGCTATATAAAATGTTTTATAAAAATATTTTATATAGCGGCCTTCGGCAAAAAATTCATTTCCAATGAATTTTTTGGGATAAATAATAACTAATCAATTCTTTCTATCTTCCGCTAAAGAATTGATCTCTTTTTGTTAATTTCAGATCCGAAAGTTGAGGAGCTTTAACTCTTATTTCAAGTCTGTAACCTCTGTAAGTACCTATTGGATTCCAGAGAAAATTCATAATCCAGGCGTGTAAGTCTCTTGAAATTCTAATTTGTGGTGCAACAAGTTCATTTCTTTCAAGGTCGTAACTTCCCGTAAAAGATAAATTCCAATTCTTAGTTAAATTAAAATTTACATTCGCATTTAAATTAGCAAACACATTTGAAATAGATGGTGTTGGTTTAAAAACAGAGTAATTAAAATTTAATGAAATATCCCAAGGTATAGTAAAATCTGCATCTCTTTCTTCATATAAACCTCGTGACATTATATTACTTTCCTGTATTAATGAAAGTTCATCTTTTTGTTCAGTAGAATCTTTTTTGTTATTATCAATATTTTTTGATCCTACTAGATGTGTTGAAACAGAGAAATTAAAACTTGTCATTCTGAAAAGCCCTTTCCCTTCACTTACCAAAAATCTATTTACAAAACCAACATTGTCTACATAATCGTAAAAAGTAAAACTGGAAGAACCAGAAAAACTGAATAAATTTCCCACTTGAGTTCTATAACTGACAAATAAATTTGAAAGTTTTAAACTATCAGCAGCAAAATTATAACTTAAACCAGCTGTTAAATTCAGCAGTTGTATTTTCTTTTCTTGTGATGTTGTGTCAGTTGGATCAACTTCTGTTTTCATTTCAAAAATATTTGAAACACTAAAAGAAATATTTTGTGATTCCCCGGCAGGTGCACCGCCATAAATTTCTCTTTCATATTTATTATATTTTATTGATTGCCCTTTTGAATTGACATAAGAACCATAATATCCCCAACTTGGAGTTGAAAAATCCGGTTGAAAATTATATGAAATACTGGGATTTACTGTGTGCCTTATTGCTGCAATACCAAGTATATGTGGACGAACCATTCCATAAAATTTAGTTGATGCTGAAACACCCATGCTGAAAGTTCTTACAAAATTAATTTCTTTTATATCGTTTGTAGATATTGAATCAGCACCATTTATATCTAGTCCCTCAAATTTCCTTTCTATTCTTTGGTTATACCATCTTTCCTGATAATTAAAATTTGGCGAAATACTAAAGTGCCCTATCTTCGGGGATAATCCGGTAGATATAGCATGTAAAAAACCTCCTCTTGAAGTTAAATCTCCGGCAGTTTTATTTCTGTTGACCTGAAATTGTCCGTTATAATTATAACCAAATAGCTCATACCATTTTTGATTTGTATAATCATTGCTCTGTTTAAAAGGATAACTTTGAGCTTTACTGAAATTGATACTTGGCAAAACTTCATTTATGTCATTAGTTTGAATTACTTGTCTTCTGCTGTAATTTATTGCCAGACTGTTTCCGGATTCTTCCCATGTTTTAAATAATGTAGCATTTGAAACAATTTCATTCCTCAAAACTTGACTTAGATCAACACTGGTTAGATTTAAATAGTTAGAAGAAACAAAATCAATATTAACATCTAACCTTGTAGAAGGATTTATATTTTGGTGATGCTGCCATCTTATCTGCCAATCCTTTGATTCTGTTCTATCAAAATCAGTTAATTCTCCGGTTTTAAAAAATTTATAACCTACTTCTAAACTTCCGCTGTAATTATATCTTTTAACATATCTGAATCTGCTTGCCAGACTGAAACTTCCCCTTGTGTAATAGTCAGATGTAAAATTAATATCCATAAAATCATTTATTGCCCAAAAATAACCAAAGCGAGAAAGATACTGTCCGAATCGTGCATCACTGCCAAAAGCAGGTGGAAGAATACCTGATCGTCTTCCGGATTGAATTGGAAAAACTGCAAATGGTAAGGGAACTGGAAAAGGTACACCACCAAAATACAACCATACCCATCTAGCAACAATTTGTTCATTCTGTACCATTTTCATTTTAGGAGAATAAAAATAATAATGTGGTGGGTTATGATCACAAGTAGTATAAATACCATCTGCAATAAAATATGTGTTATTATTAACTTTATTTATTTTTTCACCTGTATAATATGTATCACCATCCGAGGTTTTAGCAGCTGTTATAATTCCCCTTGTTGTTTTAAGGTTATAATCTATTTTACTTCCACTATAAGCATCGTCTCCCTCTATCAAGACAGGAAGCCCAATCATTTGGCTCTGCAAACTATCAGATTTTATTCCTCTGGCTTTTAATGTATTGGTATTAAAATCTACATTAATCAATTCGCTTTTTAGATTAGTAGATTTGAACTTGATTTCACTTTTCCCATACAAATCCATTTTCTTTTCATCAACTTTAATAATTAATGAATCATTTGAACTTGCATATATTATTGTATCAGCAGTAGATGAGTTTGTTGAATTTGTGAACAATGTATCGCTATTAATTTTTTTTACTAAAAGTGAATCTGAAGTGGGATTTTTAAGATCATTAATATTTTGTGCAGGTAGATAATTACTAAAACACAAAATTAATAAGAATGTGAATAAAATTAATGTTTTGTGATATAATTTCATTAAGTAATTATTCAATTCAATTTTGAATTATAAAAGATTAAAGAAGCAGCTCCAATAACACCTGCATCATTTTTTAATTGAGCCTGTAAAACATTTATTCTATTTTTTAAAATTTTCAATACATTTTTTTTTATAGTCATTTTAATTGAATCAATAAGTGGCCTACCAAATGCTGAAACTCCACCTCCAATTATAAATGTATCCATTTCTAATAAATTAGCTACTGTTGAAAGAGCGCATCCAACATAATACCCAACTTTCTCAATAACATCATTTGCATACTTATCATCAGCTTCTGATGCTTGATTAATAATTATTGGTGTTAATAGATCAGTGTTATAATTAATCAACTCTAATATTTTAGAATCTTTATGATCCAATAGTTCTTTTTTTACAATATCAATTAAGTAATGGTTTCCTACATAAGCTTCAACACAACCATGAGCACCGCAATTACATTTTCTTCCATTGTGATCAATTGAAATATGTCCAATTTCTCCGGCAGCACCCGTAATTCCTTGAAAAATTTTATTGTTCAAAATTAAACCACCACCAACACCTGTCCCCAAAGTAATTAAAGCAAATGAACTATAATTTTTTCCCACACCATATAACATTTCACCAATTGCTGCAGCATTTGCATCGTTATCAATAAAAACTGAAACATTAAATTCTTCTTTTATAATTTTTACAATATTTACTACTTTCCAGCCTGGTACATTTGGTGGATTAGAAACAGTTCCGTCTTTTGAAGAAACAGATCCCGCTGCGCCAATACCTATTCCTTTAATTTTATATTTTTTTTTACCAAGTATACTTTTGATACCTTTTTTTAGTTGAGATATAACTTCATCCGGACCGTCTCTTCTATTCGTAGGAAGCATTGTTTTAAATACAATTTTTCCAGAAGAAGAGACAATTCCCAACTTAATGTTTGTCCCGCCTATATCAACCCCAAGAGCGTATTTTTCATTTTTCATAAAATTATTTTTTTGATTGAAAAATAATAAAATTAAAGCTCGATTAAAATTGGAATTACGAGATTATTTGTAAAATAAATAAGATGTGAAAATTTCAGTTGATTTTTTTTAGTATCAAAACTTAGTGTTGATATGAAATTAAATTTCACTGGTCATTATAAGAAATGGTTTATCGCTAAAACTTTTATAATTTGGTCTTAATCTATCTATGTTATAATATTTGTCAACATCAACTAATTTTTTAGAAGAAGTAACAATTTTTATATCTTCATTTCCATATTTACCGTTTTTAAGATTAACTAATTTACCGGTAATATTATTAAGTATAAGATCTAAGGCTAAATTGCCGTATGCCATAGGAACTATAGAATCAAGAGCATCCGGAACCCCGCTTCTTACTAAATATCCCAATCTTTGATTTATAACATTTACTCTTTTTCCGTTATTGAATTTTGGAGATAGCTCTTTTAATTCAGCAGAAATTAAATCACCAATTCCACCAAGTTTTTTGTGCCCAAACATATCAGTAGTTGAGTCCTCAAAAATCATTTCTCCCCCTTCAAACATTGCTCCCTCTGAAACTAAAACTACGGAATATTTGCTTGGATTTGTATCTCTGTCTTCGATTAATAATTCAGTTAATCTCTCAATATTAAATTTATACTCTGGAATAATACATCTGTTTGCAGCACCGGCCATTGTTGGTAGTAAAGCAGAAAATCCAGCATATCTTCCGAAAACTTCAATTACTAAAAATCTTTCGTGTGAACCTGCTGTAGTTCTTAAATTGTGTGTCATTTCAATTGTTCTGGTTACACAAGTACTAAAACCTATACAATAATCAGTTCCAGGAACATCATTATCCATAGTTTTTGGAATTGCAACTACTTTAACCCCTTTTTCATGTAGAAAAACACCATAACTTAAAGTATCATCACCACCAATTGGTATAAGATAATCTATCCCTAGAAAATCCAAATTTTTTAAAACTTCAGGAGTAAGATCATTTACATCATCTTTATATTTATCTCTTAAATGATGAGGAATATTTTTTGCCGGTACATGGCTGGCTCTTGTTCTTGAAGTATGTAAAAAAGTACCTCCTGTTCTCCCTGTTTTATTTACTAATTCTTCTGTGAGTTTAATAATGTTGTTACTGTTATCTGCATCTTTATCTCTGACAAGATCAACTAATCCACCCCAGCCTCTTTTTATACCTATTACTTCAAAACCTTCCTGTGAAGCTCTTATTGTTATAGATCTGATTGCCGGATTTAGACCAGGTACATCACCCCCGCCTGTTAAAATACCAATTTTTCCTTTCTTTGTTTTTATGTTGCTCATATTTAATAATTAATTTATTTAATGATTTTAATTAGTGTAATTCATACTTACAATTTTAATCTCTTCAGGATAATTAATTTTTCCTATTGATGTTTCAACTACAGGTTTTGCAAATAATTCAATTTTTGTTGGTGAATCTTTTTGACTTGCAAGTGAAAGTGCTAAATTAATTATTCCTTCATAACCTTTTTCCTTTATAAAATTTACTAGATCAACTTTAGCCACAACTTTTACATAAGATAAATTTCTATCTGAAGGAATATTAACAGGTGAAGATATGTTCCCTTGAATAGCTTCTTTACCGTCAATAAATAATCTCCATGGGAATGAACTCAATTTAAAATTTGATTTTGATAGGTTATTATTATTTGCGTTAGGGTTTTTTACTTCAACATTAAGTATAAATTCAAGAGGCATATCATTTCTGATAAATGAAGTAGATAATTTTAATACTTCCAGTGAAGAAAAATCTCTGATAGAATTTTTATTACTAATAGTAACGCTACTAATAGTAATGGATTCTAAATTCACAAGTTTAAATTGTAGCCGTGATAAATTTGTTAATTCTTTTAATACACCACAACCAACAAATGAAAATACAATGATAGAAATAATGATCGATTTTTTTATCATAGTTGTACAGCTTTTGACTCTTCTATTTTTCTTAAAATTAGATCTGCAATTCTTAATGCCCTGTGTCCATCTTCACCTGATACTAATGGTTTTGTATTATTATTAATTGAATTTATAAATAACTCTAATTCATATTTTAATGCATTAACTTCTTTAATTTGAGGTTGTTCATAAATTACCCTTTTCTTAGCTTCACCTATACCAATTTCACCATAGGAAATAGAATTTGAAGCCACTTTTTCATTACTAGTGATAAGTCTATATACTTCCGATGTACCTGTGACAAAATCTAAAGAGAGATAAGTATCTTTTTGAAAAATTCGCATTTTCCTCATTTTTTTCTGAGATATTCGGCTTGCAGTTACATTTGCAATAGCTCCATTTTCAAAAGATATTCTTGCATTTGCAATATCAATATTATCAGAAACTACTGCAACACCACTAGCTTCAACATTTTTTACTTTACTTTTTATTAAACTTAGAATAATATCTATATCATGAATCATAAGATCCAGAACAACTGCTACATCTGTTCCTCTTGGATTAAATTGTGCAAGTCTGTCTGTTTGAATGAACATCGGATTTGAAATATATTTTTCCAAAGCTAGTAAAGCAGGATTAAATCTTTCAATATGTCCCACCTGAAGATTTAGTTTTTTTTCATTGCTAATTTTTACTAATTCTTCAGCTTCTGATATTGTTGATGTGATTGGTTTTTCAACAAAAACATGTTTACCATTTAACAAACATTGTTTTACAAGGTTAAAATGTTCGCTGGTTATTGCAGCAACAGAAATAGCATTTGTTTTTTCTAAAAGATCTTCTATTTTATTAAAAGTTTTTACTCTAAATTCTTCTGCAATTTGTTTTGATACTTCGTTATTAATATCATATACTCCCACTAAATTACAGTTACTAATTTGAGAAAACATTTTTGTGTGCAGCTTACCTAAATGCCCTGTACCAATTACACCAATTTTAATTTTTTCCATATCATTTACTCTCTATTAAAGTGTATCCAATTATTCTATCATATCCGCCTAAATCAGGTTCATTGTAATATAAAAAAATATGATATTCGTTTATTGTATCCCAAGAATTTCCTTCTAATATTTGCCAATCATAACTAATTACTCCTTTACTGTTCCCAACAGTTGCAACATACTGATAATCATATATTCCTCGTTTTAAATTTAATCCATAAGTATATAGATCATTATCTTTATTCATTTTGTAAGCATTACTCAAGGTCCAATCATTAAATGAACCAACTAAGAAAATATCACCGTAATTTTTTTCAGGTGATCTAAATGAAAAATTTACTTCCAAATAATTCGCATAACTGTCATTAAAATGTTTGAGTATTTTTCCTCCATTTAAGTCTTTGTCTCCCTGTTGAAAAAATCTTGAATACTCAATACCATCGTATTGTGCAGATACATTTTTTGAACTAAATCTGTTAGTGTTCATAAAATTCAGTTGACGATATTCATTGTTCGGTTTAATATCTCTTGCCGTAAAAGTAAACTTCCTATTTGCATCCCAATAATATTGACGAACTAATGTATTAAAATCTCTATTAATAATTATTGGATAATTGATCTTATGATTTTCAATTATTCTAACTTCATTTATATATCCAGGGAATAATTCATTTGGAATTTCAAAATTAGTCGTAACATTAAATGTATTTTTTAGATCAGTAGGGAAAAGTTCTGTCCCTTCCAATTTATCTGTAATGATAAAACTATTTAACACAACCTCAGGATAGATAATGTAAAATTTACCGGAAGCATATACTTTGGAAGTGTCATTACTTTCAGTAATATAAAATCTCCAGTTACCTGAAAAAGGAAAATTCACAAAATCTTTTTTAGATGGGAACTCACCTTTGTAATGATAATTTGCTTCATTAACTGAGTTTGGTAAAATTGAATAATTAAAATTATAACCTCGGTCTTTTCCATCATTTGTAAGAAAATAATTTTTGTAAGGATTCCAATTTCTGTCACAGAATTTAAATACAACTATTAAATTTGGAGGATCATTTGCTTTTACATCAAATTCAATTTTTAATTTATCATTATATTCTTTACTAAAAATAATAACAGGCAATTGAATTTCTTGGTTGTTTTTATAAGTCTGCAGACTTTTAATTATTACATCTTGAGAAAATGATAAAGAAGGACAGATTAAAAAAATAAAGGCTAAAAAGAACAGTAAATGTTTCATTTTATTAAAAATTAAATATCTCCACACACTTAATAGAACTTAGAGGTATATATATTTTTACTTTTGTTCCTTCCCTTTCAGTTTCAAGTAAAATTCCGTCATCAAATGCTTTAACTAACTTGCCTGATTTGAAAACAATTTCATAAATAGGAGTTTCTGAATTAGGGTCAGAAGTAATTCCATAATTTTCGTGCATAGTTACATTTAAAGTTTGTCCAATATAGGCTTCCCAATTAAATTTCATTTTATACCATTTATTTTATTTATTAAGAAGAATAACTTTTCTGTACTTAATGATAACTGTTTTATATGATTTTGGCAAATTCAATAAACAGATAGATATAAAAATAAGGCTGTACAAAATAATTGTATAGCCTTAAAATAATAAATTAGCTTATTAAATTTTACAAATTTTTAATTTCAGAAGTTAATTTACCCATTGCATCTTTAGCATCGCCAAAAAACATTAATGAATTATCACCAAAGAACAATTCGTTATCAATACCTGCATAACCTGGATTCATTGATCTTTTATTAATAACTACTGTTTTAGCATAATCTACATTTAATATTGGCATACCGTAAATCGGACTGCTCTTATCGTGTCTTGCTGCAGGATTTACAACATCATTTGCACCGATAACAATAACAACATCAGTATTCGCAAAGTCATTATTGATATCTTCCAGTGCAAAAAGTTTTTCATAATCAACATTAGCTTCTGCAAGTAAAACATTCATGTGGCCCGGCATTCTACCTGCAACAGGATGAATTGCAAATCTTACATTTATTCCTTTTGCTTCAAGTGCCAACATTAATTCTCTAACAGCGTGTTGAGCTTGTGCTACTGCCATACCATAACCCGGAACTATTATAACACTGCTGGCAACTTCCAGTATCATTGCAAGTTCTTCTGCATCAACTGATTTTACATCGCATTTTGGTCCTTGATCTGTGCTAACTCCATCTGAAGAACCTGCATCTGCCCATCCGCCAAGAACAACATTCATTAGTGAACGATTCATTCCGCGACACATAATTAGGGTTAAAATTATTCCGGAAGCTCCAACTAATGCACCGGCAATTATCAAAACATTATTTTCAAGAATAAATCCTGTAGTTGAGGCTGCAATTCCTGAATAGGAATTAAGCAATGATATTGCTACAGGCATATCAGCTCCACCAATTGATAAAACTAATAATACACCAAGAACTAATGATACAAAGGTAATTATTAATACTAAGGTAACATTACCGGGATTCATTAATAAATAAACTCCTGCACCAATGACTAAAATAAATAACAGTAAATTAAAAGGATGTTGCAAAGGATATTTAACAACTTTACCTGTTACAATACCCTGTAATTTACCAAATGCAATTAATGAACCGGTAAATGTTATGCTGCCAATCAATAAACTTAATATAATAGCAATACCTGTGTTAATAGGTATTATTGGTGATATTTTATAAAATTCTGATAAAGCTACAAACAAGGAGGCTCCACCGCCGAATCCATTTAATAAACCGACCATTTGCGGCATTCCTGTCATTTTAATTTTAAGTGCTAGTACAGCACCTATTAAAGATCCAATAACTCCCCCTATTATAATCCATTCAAAAGTCAAAACATGTTGATCTGATAAAGTGACTACAATAGCCAACAGCATACCGATAGAGGAATAAAGATTTCCTTTCCTTGCTGTTTTAGGAGAACCTAATTTCTTAATTCCAAAGATGAAGAAGATTGAAGCAATTAGGTATATAATTTCAATGGCTATATTCATTTTTCATCTCACTTTTTTTTTGAACATTTTTAGCATTCTGTCAGTTACCAAATAACCTCCTACAACATTTATCATTGCAAAGATTACTGCCAAAAGACCAAGTATTGTGCTTATAGTAAATTCCTCAGCACCTGCACTTAACAAAGCACCAACAATTGTAATACCGGAAATCGCATTAGAACCTGACATAAGCGGAGTATGTAATGTTGGAGGAACTTTTGTTATCAATTCAAAGCCTACAAATATTGCTAATACAAATACATATATCAGCATTAAAAAACTTGTTACATACATAGTGTTTCCTTTTTAATTTAAGAGTTCTTTTATTCTAGGATTAACTACTTCTTTATTGTGTGTAATTAATGCACCTTTAATTATTTCATCTTCTAGATCCAATTCAACCTTGCCTTCTTTTGCAATGTGATTGAGTAGATTGAGAATATTTTTAGAATACATTTCACTTGCGTGTGTTGGAATAAGGCTAGGTAAATTAGATTCACCTATTATTGTTACTCCGTGTTTTGTAACTACTTTGTCTTTTTCACTAACTTCGCAGTTACCACCAAACTCCACTGCCATATCCAATACTATGCTTCCTTGTTTCATTTTTTTAACCATTTCTTCTGTAACAAGAACAGGAGCTTTTTTACCAGGAATTAAAGCAGTAGTAATAACTACATCAGCATCAGTAACATGCTTAAAGATCAGTTCTTTCTGTTTCTTTAAAAATTCTTCAGAAGCTTCTTTTGCATATCCGCCTTCGTCCTGCATATTTTCATCTGTTTGTACTTCAATAAATCTGCCGCCAAGACTCTGTACTTCTTCTTTCACAGATGGACGAATATCCGAAACTTCAACTACGGCGCCAAGTCTTTTTGCAGTACCAAGAGCCTGAAGTCCTGCAACACCGGCTCCCATAATAACAACTTTTGCAGGTGAAATTGTACCTGCTGCTGTCATCATTAAAGGAAATATTTTTCCCAATTTTTCTGCACACATGATAACGCTTTTGTAACCGGCTAAGTTAGCCTGAGAACTTAATGCATCCATTTTTTGAGCAAAAGTTGTACGGGGTATCATATCCATTGAAATGACATTGATTCCTTTATCAGCACATTCTTTTGCATTTTTGAAGTTATGAAGAGGATACAGAAAAGTTATAAGAATTGTACCTTCTTTCATTAATTCTAACTCAGGTTTTTTTAATTCCGGGTGTTCAACGGGACGCTGCACTTTTAACACAACATCAGCGGAATTATATAATTGTTTTATATCCTTTTCAATTTTTGCACCTGCTGATTCATATTGTTCATCTGTGAACCCTGCATTTAATCCTGCATTGGTTTCAACATGAACTTCGAATCCAGCTTTTATCAATTTTGATGCAACATCGGGGATAATGGCTACTCTGTTTTCGCCTGGTAAGTTTTCTTTTGGAACTGTTATAATCACTTTTTTCTCCCTGTCTGATTATAAACAAAAAATATTTATTCATGAAAATTAAAACGATTTGTAAGTAATTCCAAATTTGAAGGTGAATAATTTGCAGAGGTAAATCTAATAACAAAGATTAATTGTACATTCAAGCGAATTTAGTAGAATACTTTTTATTAAAATGAGAGAATTTCAGAAAATAATAATTAGTCTTAATTAAGAACATCCACTTCGTCAAAACCGGGCAAGTAACAATTAATGATTTAAGAAGTTGGTAATTCAGAGTTAAATATTCGCTGTTCATTATTCAAGTAAATACTTACAGTTTAAATTTTTTCGTCTTACCTTAAACATGGCTGCTCTTTTGTTAAACAGTGAATTGTCCCCAATCCCCAGACTAAATCTACTGCGTGTATTCCAATAATTTTTCGATCAGAAAAAATATCTGCTAAAATACCTAAAGCCTTTCTGTCATTTCCATCATTAAAAGTAGGAACTAAAACAGAGTTGTTTGCAATTAAAAAGTTGGCGTAACTCGCAGGAAGTCTTTGGTTTTTAAAATAAACAGGTTTAGGCATCGGTAATTTTATTACATTTATACTCTTTTCATTATTTAAAATTTCTAAATTCTCTTTTAATAACCAATAGTTTTCATCCTTGGAATTATTTTCATCTACTGCCACTACAGTATTTTTATTTACAAATCTGCAGATGTCATCCACATGTCCGTGTGTGTCATCTCCGGTAATACCATTGTTAAGCCAAATAACTTTTTTAATTCCGAGATATTTAGAAAATATTTCATCATAATTAATTTTATCAAAATTTTTGTTTCTTACTTGTACTTTTTCATCAAGCAAACATTCTTTTGTACTAAATAAAACACCATTCCCATTTGTATCTATACTTCCGCCTTCCAGAACAACTTTTCTTTTATTATGAATTGCATCAGTGTTTTTTAATTTAAATTTATCAGAGACAAAAGAAGGAAATTTTTCATCTTTTTTGTAATCGTTGTATTTTGCCCAGGCATTAAATTTAAAAGTAACTTGTTCAAGTTTTTTTGTTTTCAAATTTTCAACATAAATAGGAGAAATATCTCTAAGCCACCCTCTGTCGGTTTTAAATTTTATAAATTCTATTTGTTCAGAATATGCTTTAGTAGATTTTAAAGTATTAATAGCTTCAGCTTTTTGTTTTTCTGATTGGATAATTATTCTGACTTTTTCACCGGGAAGAATTGCTTTAACAATTTCAGCATAAACCCATTTTATAGGAATAAACTTTCCGGGCCAATCACTTTTGTTATGTGGCCATGCTATCCAGGTAGCTTCGTGTTTTTCCCACTCAGCAGGGAAACGGTATTTTGAATCTAATTTCAATCAATCAATCTTTTTGTAATATCAGAATAAGCATCTATTCTTCTGTCTCTTAAAAAAGGCCAATTTCTTCTAACATTTTCTAAATGGTCAATATTTATTTCACCAATAAGTATTTCTTCTTTGTCTTTGGATGCTTTTGCAATTATTACACCTTGCGGATCTGAAATAAATGAATTACCCCAAAATTGAATCCCATCTGATTTCTCAATTTGTTTTTCCAATCCAACTCTGTTTACAGCTGCAACATACACTCCGTTAGCAATAGCATGACTCCTTTGAATTGTTAACCAAGAATCCAATTGAGCTAAACCATATCTTTCTTTTTCTTTAGGATGCCAGCCAATAGCCGTTGGATAAAATAGAATGTTAGCTCCCTGCAATGCAGTAATTCTTGCACCTTCAGGAAACCATTGATCCCAACAGATAAGTGAACCAATCTTGCCATATTTAGTTTTGAAAGTTTGAAATCCCAAATCGCCTGGAGTGAAATAAAATTTTTCATAGTATGATGGATCATCAGGTATATGCATTTTTCTGTATTTCCCAAGTACTTTTCCGTTTTCATCAATAATCACATTCGTATTATGATACACTCCTTCATTTCTTTTTTCAAATATTGATGTTACTAGTATAACTTTGTTTTTTTTGGCTGCGTTGCTCATTAATTTTACAGTATTGCCATTTAAAGATTCAGCTAAATTGAAAAGTTTTACTTCTTCAGATTGACAAAAATATTCTGTCTTAAAAAGTTCAGGTAAACAGATAATATTTGCTCCTTTATCTACTGCTTTACCAATCATATTAATAGCTTTTTTAAGATTATCATCAGCATTTTTGCCTAATCTCATTTGAAGCAAACCGATCTTGAATTTTTTTTTATTTTTATTCTCTGCTTTCATCCCATTACCATAATAATTTTTATTTTTAATTTGAATGTACAATTATACCGTTTTTATATAATTCTTGAGTAGTTATCAATCCTTCTTTTGAATAATTAGTTACCCAACCATCCAGTTTATCATTTTTATAATATTCTTTCTTTTCAATACCACCGAATTCAAAATAATAAATTTTCTCACCAATTTGCTTCCCAACTTTGAACATAACTTTTGACCTTACTAATCCGTTATCATAGAAAGTTTTATAAATACCATTTCTTATTCCATTTACATTATATTCTGATGTTTTTAATTGACCATTTTTGTAGTAAGAAAGTGATATTCCATTGGGAATGTTATTACTATAATTTGTCTCTGATTTTAATTCGCCTGTTTCATAATAAGTTCTTGTTATTCCTTGTTGGATACCATTTAAATAATCTTTTTCTTCTTTTAATATTCCACCTTCATAATAAAATTTCGATAATCCATTTAAAGTATCATTCTCAAATACCCATTCTTCTTTTAAATAACCACTTGGGTAATATATAGAAGAAGTGTTTTCTTTTTTACTGTCTTTAAAATATATTTCATCTTTTAAAGAACCTGTTTCAAAATATTTTTTGATTGTTTGCTCTTTAGATTCAACCTTGCCTTTATAATCATACTTTACTCGGTTAAGTAATTCTCCGTGCAGATAATCATCCTCAACTCTTATATTATTTGCAAGATCATAAATAATTACTTGTTTTTCCATTCTATCATCCACAAAAAAAGCTGATAGAGCTAATTTCCCATTTTCATAATAGACAAATGTTTTTCCGTTAAGTAGGTTGTTAGCAAAATTTCTTTCAACTTCAATTCCCCCCGACTTATAATAACTATAACTTGTTCGATCCAAAATTCCGTGTTTATAATTCCACTTTCCCTGAAGTTCACCTGTCTTATAATAAGTTTCTGTAATCCCTTCCAAGTTGCCATTTATATAATATTGCTCTGCCCAAAGTTTTCCGGTTTCATAATACCATTTTGATATGCCATTCTTAATTCCATTTCTGTAATTCCATTCAATACTTAATTTTCCATCTATAAAATACCATTCAGAAATGCCTTCTTCCAATCCATCTTTAAATCTCCATTTTTTCCATAAATTTCCATTAGGATAAAATTCCAGATATTCTCCATCAAGTTTATCATACAAATAATCTCCCTGGGTTTTTAATTTTCCATCAGGATAAAAAGTTTTTACAACTTTTGTTCCTGTTAAATTTTGTGCATTAACAGAGTTGAAAAATAAAAGTGAAATTATTACTGTTAGAAAAGTTTTTATCATAATAAGTAAATTTTAATTATTTATTGTAAAGCCGGCTTTTTTTAATAGCTTTTTCGCTTCAATAAGTTCTTTTTGAGATGAAAATGACAATCTAAATGTCCCATCAATATTCTCTCTAATTTTCTGTAATTCAATGTCTTTTATATTGATTTTATTTACAGATAATATTTTTGTGATTTTGTATAAAGCACCTGGCTCATCATTTATAAAAATATACAAATCAAACAATGGATGGATAAATCCTTTTCTGTTATCGTTAATTGATTCTCTTTTAGTCTTTGCATCTTCAAATAGAAATTTTAGAGAATCATAATCTTCTTTTTTAAGTATATTTTTTATTTCATTTAAGTAAGTCTGAAATGTAATTATAGATTCTGTAATTTCATTTTTATTTAATTCCAAAATTGATTTCCAAATATTATAATCACTAGAAGCTATTCTTGTTAAATCTTTAAATCCTCCTGCGGCAAAATCCAAATAATTTACATCTTTTTTCTTTGAAGCTACAGAACTTAAAAGTGCAACTGAAAGAAGCTGAGGCAAATGACTTACATTTGCAACAACATCATCGTGTAGAAATGGATCGAGATAAATTGCTCTGGCACCAAGCAACTTAACAAATTGAAGAAAATCATCTTCTTTTATATTTCCTTTAGCTTTTTCTGAAATTATGTAAACTGCATTTTCAAATAAAAGAGAATCTGAATTTTGATAACCTCCTTTTTCTTTTCCTGTCATCGGATGACCACCGATATACACTCCATATTTATATGATTTTTCCCATTCTATTTCAAATACACCTTTTATTCCGCATACATCGGTTATAATTGTGTCTTCTTTTATTAAGGGAATAAGTTTTTTAAAAGCTTTTAATGACAAATCAGTAGGCAGACATAGAATTATTAAATTATAATTTATTGCTTCTTCAATATTCATTAATTTTGCATCAATAGTTTTATCTTTAAATGCTATATCTAGAATTTCATTTTTATCAAATGCTGAAATTTTAATTTGAGCATTATTTTTTTTTATTGTTTTGGCTATAGAGCCCCCTAAAAGTCCCAAGCCGATTATTGCAATATTATTTATTTGTATATTTTTATCGTTCAATTTTATTTAACCAATTACTAAAAAGTGATTTAGAAATTTAATTTAATTGCTATGAGATATCAATTAAACCCAAAAAATTCATTGGAAATGAATTTTTTGCCGAAGGCCGCTCATAAAATGTTTTTATAAAACATTT
>PFVA01000217.1 GCA_002790365.1 Ignavibacteriales bacterium CG_4_9_14_3_um_filter_30_11 | reverse complement strand
AGATCCACCTCCTGTTAAAACTACACCAGCCTTTATTTTATGTTTATATCCGGCATTTCTCATTTCATTATCTACAAGTGTAAAAAGTTCTCTCATCCTAAGGCTAATAATTTGTGTTAGAAGAGTTATTGGTATTTTAGTGTTGCCTCTAGCTCCGACACCTTCTATTAATATATTTTCATCTTTTATTATTGCGTTCTCTGTAGCATAACCGTAATCTTTTTTAAGCATTTCTGCTTGATTAGAAACAATACCTAATGATTCTCTTATGTCATTTGTAACTTGATTACCAGCAATTCCAATGACTTTGGTATGTTTGATAGCTTTATTATGGAAAATTGCAATGTCAGTTGTACCTCCACCAATATCAATTAATGCAATTCCCAAATCTTTTTCATTTTCTTCAAGTACTGATGTGCAAGATGCAATTGGTTGAAGAACATAATCTTTAATAGTAAGTCCAGCCCTTTCTACAGATTTTTTAATATTCATTAAGGCTGGAACTGAAGCCAATACAATATGATTTGTAGCTTCTAATCTTGAACCTGACATTCCTATAGGGTTTTCAATTCCACCCTGATGATCTATAGAATATTCTTCAGGAATTATATGTAAAATTTGTCGATCTGATGGAATTCGGATAGTCCTTACATCTGCTATTAATCTATCTAAATCTTCTTTTGTTATTTCTTTTTCTTCATTGCTGATTGTTACATAATTTCTGTGGCGCATACTTGTAATGTGCTCACCAGCTACACCAACATTTACAAAACTAATATTTACACCAGCTCTGTTTGATGCAATTGCAATGGCTTCTTTAATTGCTTCAGCTGTTTTGCCAATATTTGCTACCAATCCTTTATTTAAACCTACTGATGGAGCCACACCGAAACCTAAAATATCAAGTATACCGCTTTCAAGTTCCTCGGCAATAACAGCACAAACCTTTGTTGTACCAAGGTCTAAACCAGCTATTATTTTACTATTTTTTTTCATTGTTTAACCTATTTTATATCACTTGCCGACATATATTTCATTTGCAAATCTTAAATCTACATAGCTGCTATTATTAGCTAACATTTCACCTTTTAGTAATCCTTGCCATAACATTTCCAGGTAAATAATTTTTCTTGCAGTAGATCCTCTTCCAAATATTACAGGTTGCTTAATTCCTGAAAAAGTGAGGATAATATCTCCACCATTTCTCATATTTATTTCAGATAAACTCATTAACATTTTTCTATCTGTATATCTAATTGCATCTATAATTCTATATGCATCAGATATATCTCCAGATTTAATAATCGAAAAAGTTTGTACCTCGTCCAGATCCTTTGGGTTGCTTATTATCGGGATAGATGAAAATCTTGAATTTGATAAAATTGGTAATACTTCAAATTGATCTGTAATAAATAATGGTTCGCTTTTATGTAATACTATTGCTGTGATTTTTTTCTCTGTTATATTTACTTGAGCTTTTTCTTCTCCAACAAATTCTACATCTGCATTTTCCACATATGGATGTTTTAACACTTTATCTTTTAGCACAGAAAGATTGAAAATGTGATTTGAATTTGTCTTATTGTTTTCAATAAATTTTTTGTATTCCTCTGAAGACATCAACTTGTGTCCTGTAATTTCAATCATTTTAATATTGTCTCCTGTTTTGTTCTTTGAATTAAAAATAATAAGCAGCAAAATTGCCAGTGATAATAAACTGAATAGGATAATTGAGAATATATTTTTTTTATTTTCATACATTTAGTTTTTATTATTAAGCATTTCAACAAATTGATCACCATATTTCCAAATGTCACCCGCACCCATAGTAATGATTATATCTCCGTTTTCTTTTAATTTATTTAATAGCTCCGGTACATCATTTTTATTTTTTAAATATGTAACATTTGTGTGCCCCAATTCTTCAAGTGCATCAGTTATTAACTTACCTGTTACACCCTCAATTTTTTCTTCTCTAGCGGGATATACATCAGTGCATATAAATAAATCAGTATCAACAAAAGATTTTGCAAACTCATTATAAAAATCTCTTGTCCTAGAATACAAATGTGGTTGAAAGACAACTATAAGTCTGTTTTTCCAACCGTCTCTAATGCCGGTTAGTGTAGCTCTTGTTTCTGTCGGATGATGTGCATAATCATCTACTACTAATAGTTCTTTATTGTATTTCACTTCAAATCTTCTATAAACACCGGCAAATTTTTCTAAAGCTGATTTTATAACATTAAATTCTACACCAAGTTCTAGTCCAATGCAAACAGCAACAAGTGAGTTTTTTATATTGTGTTTTCCTGGAATTTTTAAATTAATTTTACCCAATTCATTATCATTATAAATAACTGTAAAAGAGCTGTTAAAAGTATTTTGTTTTATATCCACTGCCTTTAAGTCAGCTTCTTTAGATAAACCATAAGTGATAACTTTTTTGTTTATTTCTGACTTTATATTTTTCAATTCAGGCTCATCAATACATAAAATAACAAAACCATAAAATGGTACTTTATTTGCAAATTCAGTAAAAGCTCTTTTTATATCATCAAGATCTTTATATGTATCTAAGTGCTCACTCTCTAAAGTTGTTAAAGCTGCAACAGTCGGCGTAAGTTTTAAAAATGTTCTGTCAAATTCATCTGCCTCTACAACAATAAATTCACCTTGTCCAAGTCGTGCATTAGTTCCACCCAATCCACTAAGTTTTCCACCAACAATAATTGTTGGATCTATCCCGCCTTCTGTTAGAGTTAATCCAACCATTGATGTTGTTGTAGTTTTACCATGAGTTCCGGCTATTCCAATTCCATACTTCATTCGCATGCATTCTGCTAGCATTTCAGCTCTTTTAATAATAGGAATATTTCTTTCTATTGCTGCTTTAACTTCAGGGTTATCTATTGTAACTGCCGAAGAATAAACAAGTACATCAGCATCTTTTAAATTATCAGGTGAATGTCCCTCATAAATAGTTATACCCATATCACTTAATCTATTTGTGACTTCAGATAAATTTTTATCAGAACCGGAAATCACAAAGTCTTGATTAAATAATATTTCAGCAATACCACTCATTCCAATTCCACCAATACCAACAAAATGTACTTTTTTAATATTCTTAAACATTAATTCTTCTCTAATTTCAATATTAAGTTTTGAAAACCAAGAAGTAACTCAGCAGAATTTTCATAGTCTCTAGATCTAACTATCAATGGTCTTTTTCTATCTTTTATTTTTACAATAATAAATCTGAAGACTTCTTTTTTGTTATTGTTTTTTGAATTAGTTACCCTAATAGAACTGAATTGAATCAATTCAAATTTTTTAGTTTTAAATCTGTCAACAAAAGAGATACTTGAATCATCAATTTCCAAGTGACGATTAATAAAAATGTTGTAAACCAAACCCACAACTGATATTAGAACTATTATAGCGAAGAAATGGATTATTGGATCTTTGGTTATTATTGTAAAAGAATTCTCAATAAATTCTCCTCTTATAACCACATACAACACAAAAGCTGTAAAGTATATAATTGTAGCTTGATAGTAGAAAGCTAAATTATATTTGAATACTTTTTTATTTATTTTTTCTATATTCATTATATATCTGCTAATTTAATTGCACATTCAGCAACTATCTTTGTTGCTTCTGGTTTTGCAATTTGTAGTGCGTTAGTTTTTAATTTTGATAATTTATTATTATCTGTAATCGTACTGTTTATTTCTTGCCATAATTCAGATTCTATTTTTGAATCTTCAATAAATATTGCAGCATTATTATCAAATAAATTTTTAGCATTTAGGTATTGATGATTTTCAGCAACATTTGGCGATGGAATTAATATAGACGGAAGTCCCAAGTTTATTATCTCGGTAATTGTAATACCGCCTGCTCTTGAAATAACTAAATCGCAAGCAGAATAGGCTAAATTCATATTTTCAATAAATGGTATTACAATTATAGTTTTGGATGAATATTTTCTATAATTCTCTATATAATTTTTACCTGTTTGCCAAATAATTTGGATATCGTTTATTATAAAATTTTCTATGTTATTAGAGATAGCTTTATTAATTGAGGCGGCCCCAAGGCTTCCACCTAAAATTAATATTGTCTTTTTCTCTAATGATAGATCAAAACTTTTTAATGCTGAAATTTTATCAACACATTTTAAATTTTCTCTTATTGGGTTGCCTGTTATTTTTAATTTATCAGGTTTTTTGAAATATTTTTTTGAATCTTCAAAACTCAAATGAATTTCTTCAGCATATTTTTCTAATAATCGTGTTGTAACTCCCGGATATACATTTTGTTCTAATAAAATTATTTTTGCTCCCATAATATCAGAACCAAATATTGCCGGACCGGATACATAACCGCCTGATCCGATTGCAACAATAGGTTTAAATTTCATATTTATTAATATTGATTGAATTAACGATACAATTAGCTTAAAAGGAAACAATAAATTTTTAAGTGAAAACCTTCTGCTAAATCCACTAATCCAAATCGAACTAAAATTAAAACCTAGTTTTGGAACTATGCTGCCTTCTATTTTCGATTTAGTACCGACAAACAATATTTCTGCCTCCGGTTTAAGTGATAATATTTTTTGTGCAACTGCAATAGCAGGAAACAAGTGTCCCCCTGTTCCTCCACCTGCAAATAGGAATCTATATTTATTTGTGTTGCTGCTCAATCAATTTCCTCATCAATAATTTCAATTTTTTTTGTGAAATCATTTTCTTTATCAGAAATAGAATTTGAAAGTGCAATGTTTACAAGTATGCCAACTGACATGCACATTAAAATCATAGAAGTTCCACCATAGCTAATAAATGGCAGCGGTAAACCGGTTGTGGGTATCAACCCAATTGCAACAGAAGCATTTATCAAAGCATAAGTTAAAATCGAAAACGATATTCCAAATCCTAAAATTTGGCCAAATTTATCTTTTGCTTTTTTAGAAATGTAAACTCCTGCAACAAACAAGAATAAAAAAGCTAATAAGACAATTACGGCACCGATAAATCCCATCTCTTCTCCTAGTATTGCAAAAATAAAATCTCCGTAAGATTCAGGTAGAAATAAATTACTTTGTTTACTGTGTCCAATTCCAACACCCACCAAGCCACCACTTCCTAATCCATATAAAGCCTGTTTAACTTGAAAATTAATATCACCACCATATTGTATTGAATGAATAAAGGAAAGAATTCTTTCGCGAGAATGTGAAAATATCATTGCAACACTTATAGCACTGAACATTGTTATGAATGATGTAGAAATAATATGAGTTAATTTTGCTCCTCCAACAAATAGTATTACTAAAGAAATAAAAATTAAGAGCATACCATTACTAATATTCGGTTCAAGCATAACTAACACTGAAATTAGAATTACCCAGAAGAAAAGATAGAAAAAGCCCTCCCAGAAATTTTTTATCATCTCCCCTTTATCTTCAATTAATTTTGCTAAGTGAACTATCAACACTAGTTTTGCAATTTCTGCAGGTTGAAATGTTGAACCAAAAATACTTACCCATCTGTCTGCGCCTTTGACACTGTTCCCAAATAATAGAATAAATAATAAAAACAATGTCACTAGAATTAAAGCCGGTTTACTGTATTCTTTATAAATTTCATAAGGTATAAATGAAAAAATAAGTAGGCACACAAATCCAATAATTACTTTTGTGAAATGAGAATTGAATAAATAAAATACATTTGAGAATTTATGAACACTATATGTGCCGCTTGCGGTCATTACCATAACAAGCCCTAATAAAACCAAAATAAAAGTCTCAAAAAATATTGTTAGTGCTAATTTTTTCATTTATATATTTTTTACAATTTGTTTAAACTGATTTCCTCTGTCTTCATAATTCTCAAACATATCATAACTTGCACATGCAGGTGACAGAAGAACAACTTCATTTTTATGTGCGTTTTTATAAGCGTTTTCTGTAGCTTCTTGTAATGAAGAATAAATTTTAACATTAATTTGATTAGAAAAAAAATCTTTAATTTTATCTGAAGATGAACCAATGGCATATATTTGTTTAACATTTTTCTTTACTAATTCTTCAATAAGTTTATAGTTATTTCCTTTATCCAATCCACCCAATATTAAATGAATCGGCGTGTTAAAACTTTTTAAAGCATAAATAACAGAGTCAACATTTGTTGCTTTTGAATCATTGATAAACTTAACTCCATTAATTTCTTTAACTAATTCCAGCCTATGTTCAACAGCTTTGAATGTTTTTAAAGCAGAAATAATTTTCCCATTATCCAGATCAAATATCTTTGCAGCTGATATTACCGCCATTGCATTAGCCCAATTGTGCTCACCTCTTAATTGAATGTCAGTAGTTTTACATTCAAATTTTTTAATTCTGTTTTCTACATAATAAATATTACCTGAATTGAGATAGCACCCGTTTGCAATGTTATTAGTAAGTGAGAAATAGTAAGTTTTACTCAAATGACCAGAAATATTTTTTTGCAAATAAAGATCATCATTATTTATTATTAAATAATCCTCTTTTGTTTGATTACAATAAATTCTCAACTTTGATTGTATATAGTTTTCTAATTTATTTTCGTATCGGTTCAGATGATCTGGAGTAATATTTAGAATAACAGAAACTTTTGGTTTGAATGTTTCTATATAATCTAACTGAAAACTAGAAACTTCAAGAGAAACAAATTCATTTTTCTTTACATCAAGTGTAATTTCAGAAAAAGCATTTCCGATATTACCGGCAGAATATGTTTTAACCCCGCAATGATTAAATAGATAACTGCATAAAGAAGTAGCTGTAGTTTTTCCATTTGTCCCGGTAATTGCAATAATATTCCCCGCACAAAAACGAGATGCTAATTCAATTTCGCTAATAATTTTTATCCCTTTAGATTTAGCAGTTTTAATTACTTCTGAATCAGATGGTACACCAGGACTAACAACAATAAGTGTGCAATCATAAACTCGGTTAGAATGGTTTCCAAATTCAAATTCTATATTATTTTTTTGTAATTCTAACATTGATTTTTTAAATTTGTCAGCAAATCCTGAATCACTTACAAATGGTTTACCGCCAAGTTTTTTAATTAACTTTGCAGCACCAACACCGCTTCTAACAGCACCAATTACAGATATTTTTTCGTTTGTTAAATTCATTATCTAAGTTTAAATGATGCAAGACTAATTATTGCCAGAATAATTGCTATGATATAAAATCTTGTTACAATTTTTGGTTCAGCCCAACCACTCAATTCAAAATGATGATGAATAGGTGCCATTTTAAATACTCTTTTACCATGTCCGTATTTCTTTTTTGTGTATTTAAAATAAATTTTTTGAATTATTACTGAGACTGTCTCCAAAAAGAAAACCCCACCCAAAATTGGGATAAATAATTCTTTCTTTATTAGAACTGCCAATATTCCAAAGGCACCACCCAATGCTAACGAACCGGTATCACCCATAAATATTTGTGCAGGGTAAGAATTGAACCAAAGGAATCCTAAGGATGCACCAATCAAAGCTGCTATAAATACAGTTAACTCTCCTGATCCTGGCAAATAAATAATACTTAAATAATCAGAATAGATTGCATTACCTGTAACATAACTAAGTACGGCAAGAGTAAGCATAACAATTGTTGAAATACCAATAGCCAATCCATCCAACCCATCAGTTAGGTTAACAGCATTGGAAGTTGCAGTTACAATAAATACTACCGTAGGTATATATAAATATGATAAATTAAGATTTACATCTTTTAAAAATGGGACGGTTGTTAGCGTACTAAATCCTGCAAATTGATGAGAAAAATAAATAACTGAACCAATAGCAAGTCCCACAAAAATTTGACCGAGTAATTTATATCTTGCAATCAATCCATTAGGTAATTTCTTTACTACTTTTAAATAGTCATCAATAAAACCAACTCCACTTAAGAAAACTGTTCCTACTAAAATTAATATTATGTAAATATTTTTTATATCACTCCATAAAAGAACCGGAATAATTACGGAAGCAATTAAAATCAATCCCCCCATTGTTGGTGTTCCCGTTTTAGCCTTATGTGATTTTGGTTTATCTTCTTTTTCGGCTTCACCAATTTGAAGTTTGGTTAACAGTTTAATTATCTTTGGACCAAAATAAAGAGCCAAGAATAACGAGCTAATAGCAGCCAATGCAGATCGGAATGTAAGGAATCGAAAAATATCAAATCCAGGTGGATCAAAAGTTTTATTTATATAATTAAATAGATAGTAAAGCATTTACTACTTTAGTCCTTCTTCAATTATTTTATAATATTGCTCCATTTTCATTCCCCTTGAACCTTTAACAAGTACTACAGAATTGTTAAAATCTTTTTGATTCAAATATTTTTGAAGATCTTCTTTTTTAGAAAAATGATTGCTAATGTTTTTTTTATTTTTTAAGCATTTATGTAAGTGTTTAGTGTATTTACCAATAGTTATCACTTCATTAATTTTTTCTTTAATTATAACTGATGATAATTTTTCATGTAGTATTACACTATCTTTGCCAAGCTCAAGCATATCACCAAAAACAAAAATTTTGTTTTTATTTTTTCCAAAATCACTCATTGTTTTTAATGCAAAAGTTGTTGAGTCAGGGTTTGCATTGTAAGTATCGTTTATCAAGATAGAATTTTTAATCTTTTTAACATTAAATCTTTTATCAGCTGGGTTATATTTATTTATACCTTTTTCTAATTGTGATTTTGTTATTCCAAGCTCTAAAGCAACAGCAGCAACAGATAAAAAATTATTTGTATAATGTTTGCCGTAAAATGGAATAGTGATTATATAATTTCTGTTTCCTTTTTTAATTTTTACAATTTCTCTTCCATCATTTGTATTGCCTAAATCACTTGCTTTAATTCCTGATCCTTTACCAAATCCATAAGTAACTTTATTTGAGAATCCTTTAGGTGAATTTCTTAAAAGGGAATCGTCATTATTAATAAAAACTAATCCATCTTTTTCATCTGTAATTCTGAACAATGATAATTTTTCTTTTAATACACCTTTTTTATTTTTGAAATATTTTAAGTGTGAATTTCCAATATTGGTTATTAGCGCATAATCAGGTTCTGCAATTTTAGATACATATTCAATTTCACCAAAATGATTTGTACCCATTTCTAACACAAGAAAATTATTTTTTGAACTTGTGCCCAAAATTGTAAGCGGTACTCCAATATGATTATTATAATTTGCTTTAGTTTTATTCACTTTATATTTTTCTTTTAATATTTGTGCAAGCATTTCTTTTGTTGTTGTTTTACCTGAACTTCCTGTAATTCCAATAATTTTTGTACTTATTTTTTTTCTCCAAATATTTGCCAGATCACCTAAAGCTTTTGTGGTATCGTTAACAGCTATAATTGTTGCTTTTACATTACTATATTTTCTATAATTTCTTTCATTTATAACAACTACATTTGATCCAGATTTTACTGCCATATTTACAAACAAATGTCCGTCAAATTTTTCACCTTTAATTGCTATAAATGCAGAATTTTTTCTGACATTTCTTGAGTCAATTGTTACTGATGTAACAGTTCTAAATCCATCCGGATTATAAATAACTGCTGTAGGCAGATTAAAAAAATCCTCTAAGGTTAATCTGATACTGCTCATATTTTCAAAAAACTCTGTACTATTTCTTTGTCAGAAAAATGTGCTCTCTTACCTTTTATTTCCTGATAATCTTCGTGTCCTTTTCCTGCAATTAAAATAACTGATTCTTTTTCTGATTTTTCTATCGCTTCTAATATTGCTTCTTTTCTATTCGGAATAATTTTGTAATTTTTTTTTACTGTTCCCTTTTCAATATCTTTTATTATTGTTAATGGATCTTCATCTCTTGGATTATCTGATGTAATAAAAACTTTATCACTTAATTCAGTAGCAATCTTTCCCATTTCAGGTCTTTTACTTTTATCTCTGTTTCCACCGCAGCCAAAAATTGTATAAACAGGCACCTGATCTTTTGTGATTTTTTTAATTGCCAATAATGCTTTTCCTAAACTATCTGCTGTGTGTGAGTAATCTACTATAACTGTTTTATCGTTAATATTAATTTTTTCAAATCTACCGGGTATTTGTTGAGTTTCTTTTATTCCTTTTATTGCGGTTTTAGTTTCAACACCTGATAACACAGTGGCTGCAAATGCTGCACAGGCATTATATGCATTAAACTCACCAATTAAAGAAGTGGTAGCTGTGTATAAATTATTTTTATATCTAATTTCAAATTGAGTTCCGCTTAGATCATAATTTATATTGCTAATATTAAAATCTGCATTCGATGCCTGCCCAAATGAGTACAGTTGAGCACTTGAATTTTTAATTAGGTCGATGCTATGGCAGTCGTCGGCATTGTATACACCAAATGCAGATGGGGTGAGAGAGAGGAATAATTTCCTTTTAGCCTCAAAATAATTTTTAAAGTCTATATGAAAATCTAAATGATCAGAAGTGATGTTTGTAAAAACACCGCAGCTAAAATTTAGAAAATGTGTGCGTTCCAAATCTAATGAGTGAGACGAAACTTCCATTACTGCATATTTACACCCTTGTTTATGCATATCAAAAAGTAAACTATTCATGTCATTAGATTCAGGTGTAGTTAAAGAAGAATTAATTTTATTCTCTCCAATATAATTTGCTATGGTACCTGCCAAACCTACTTTATAGCCGCTTGTTTCTAATATTTTTTTTATAAAATAAGAAGTTGTTGTTTTTCCATTCGTTCCGGTAATACCAATAAGTTTTAATTTTTCTGATGGTGAATTCCAAAAATCTTTTGATAATGCAGCCAAAGCAATTCTGCTGTTCTTTACAAGAATTTTTAGAATATTTTGATGTCTAAATATTTCATCAGGAATAGTATTGTCTTCTTCAAGAACAACAGCAATAGCGCCTTTATTAATTGCCTCAAATATATATTTGTGACCGTCTGTTTTGTATCCTTTTATCGCAACAAAAATTGAATTCTTTTTCACTTTCCTTGAATCATAAACTATAGATTCAACATCCTTGCGTTGAAATTCCCCTGTTATTTGGATAGAATTTAAATTATTTAACAGATTGCTTATTTCCATTAATAAATTGTAACTCCTTTTAATGATGTTTGCTCAGCATTTAAGATGCATAAAAGATTTTTATCCAATTTGGTGCCTGCCCCTATACTTTGTTTTATAATAATTCCGTTACCAATAACTTTATATTTAATTCCAAGTTTTGATAGAAGAGAAATTGCATCAGAAAGTTTAGCATTAATTAAATTAGGCATAACATCTGTTCTTGCTTTACTTATGTCACCAGTAAAATCAAGATTCATTTGTTTCAAATTATCTTTAGATTTGATTTCAGTTTTTAAGTTCACAGTTCTAATGTCATTTACTGGTATCAAATTTTCTTTGTTATCTAAGAATTTGTGGTAATCATTTTTTATTATTCTCTCAGAAACATTCTTAAAAATTGGAGCAGCAACCTGACCCCCGTATTTTCCGACTTTGGGAGAATTAACTAAAATCAAACAGATTATTTGAGGATTATTAATAGGGAAAAATCCTACAAACGAAGAATTGTAATCATTGCTGGAATATTTTCCGTTAATTATTCTTTGTGATGTTCCGGTTTTTCCTCCGGCATTTATAAATTGTGTTTTAGCAAACTCACCCGTTCCGCCATCAATAACGGTTGATAAAATATTCCTTATTTTTTCTGATGTTTTTTTAGAGATAACAGTTCTTACTAATTCAGTTGAAGAGTTGAATAATACATTTCCAGATGCATCTGTTATATATTTAACTAGTTGAGGTTTATATAAATGACCGCCATTAACAAGTGCAGAATAAGCTGTTATCAATTGAATTGGAGTTAAGGAAATTTCATAACCAAAGGATATAAACTCTTTTGATATTTTACTCCATGTGTCCGGTTGTTTTAATTTTCCGTTTACTTCACCAGGTAGTTGTATAGATGTGTAATTACCAAAACCGAAACCGCGTAAATATTTATAATATGTTTCATCATCTATTTTTTGTACTAATTTTGCAATACCAATATTACTTGAATATTTAATTACCTCTGATGCTGTAATCCACCCTAATTTATGTGTATCTGTTACATAAGTATTTTTAAATTTAAATTTTCCATTTTCTGCAAAAACTTTATCTGTTTCTCTAACTAAATTTTGATCTAATAATGCCGCTATAGTTATTGACTTAAAAGTAGAACCGGGTTCATAAGTATCAGTAATTATTTTATTTTTTCTTTCGTCATCACTAAACTTCCAGTAATTATTAGGATCATATCCAGGTGTATTAGCCATTGCCAAAATTTGACCGTTACTTGGATCCATAATTACACCAAGAGAATAATTACCACCATATTTTGCAATCCCTTTGGCTAATTCATCTTCTAAAATCTCTTGATAATTTTTGTCTATGGTTAATATTAAATTGTTACCTGGAATCGCACTATTTGTTTTATCTTCTTTTATTGTTATGATTTTGCCGATTGCATCTCTTTCAACAAAATTTTGTCCATTTGTTCCTGCAAGTTCTTTATTAAAATAATTAGCAACGCCATTTATTCCTTTATAATCATTATTCACATAACCCAGTACATGAGCTGCTAAATTATTATAGTAATATTTTCTTGAAATTCCCTTTATATAATAGAAGCCAGGAAGATCTAATTCTAATAAATCTTTTACATCTGATTCCGGTAAATGTTGAGCTAATGTTATGGTTTTGTTTTTACCATTCATTTTTGATAAAAAGAAATCAACATCTTTATTCAATAATTTTGAGAATCTATTTGCTAAAAATGTTTTTGTTTTGCGATCCGATTGTGAAAGGTCCAGATAAAAAGTTGCATCATTTTTATTATATGCTAATAAAACATTATTTCTATCATAAATTAATCCTCTTTCTGCTTGTACTTTTTCAACCTTCATTTGCTGTCTTTCAGCCAAATATTTTAAATCCTCTCCTCTTATAAGTTGAATATTTGCAAGCTTAATAATGATTGTTATAAAAAAAACTAAGACGCCAATTAGTACTAAAAAAGCCCGAGAGTTATTCATTTTTACCTCCCAGTTTTTTATCTAATTTTACTATATCAGTTTTATTTACAATTATAGTTTGGTCAGCAGACAGATAATTAACAAGTCCTAATTTTGTTGATGCTAGCTCTACTATTCTTGTTTCTGTTGAAAGACTTTGTTTATGTGCCATCAAATTGAGTTGTAAATTATTTTTGTTTTTTAGTTCTTTTTCCTGCAAAGTTCTATCTTTTAAGAGTATATCATATTTTAATTTTACACCAACATAAGCCAAAACAAAAAATGCAATTGTTGCAATAAGTATGAAATTAAAAAGAATATTTTTTTTTGATTTTTTTTTCATAATCTAACGGCTGCTCTTAATTTTGCACTTCTTGCTCTTCTATTAATAGAAAGTTCAGCATCAGAAGGATAAACAGGTTTTCTTGTTAATATTTTTAAGCGTTGTGTCTTATTGCAACTGCAAACAGGATAATCTTTGGGACAGACACATTTTAATTCTTCATATTGAAATTTTTCTTTTACTATTCTATCTTCAAGTGAATGATAGGTTAGTATTACAATTCTTCCACCTTCAGCAAGTAAATCCACAGATTCATCTAAAAATGTTTTTAATACTTCAAGTTCTTTATTTATATAAATTCTAATCGACTGAAATATTCTAGACAATGTTTTGTTTAAATATCTTTCCGGTACTAACTCTGAAATAATTTCAGCTAATTTTGTTGTGGTTTTTATTGGATTTATTCTTCTCTTTTCACAAATTCTTCTGGCAATTTTTCTGCTGTTTTTTTCTTCTCCGAATTCATAAAAAATGCTGGATATTTCATCTTCCGCAAATGTATTGATTAGTTCAGCAGCGGTAAGTTTAATTGTTTTATCCATCCTTAGATCTAACTCAGCTTCCTCTCTAAATGTAAATCCGGAAGCAGGATCATCAATCTGATGTGATGAAATACCCAAATCAGCGAAAATGCCGTTATAAACTTTTATTGATTCAAGCTTAGAAATAATTTTAATTTTTGAAAAGTTAAAGTTATAAAGTTTCATATTTTGTTTATTTCCAAATTTTGATCTAGAAAAATTAAAGGCGTCTAAATCAACATCGGTTGAAACTAATAGACCGTCATTATTTATTGACTCAAGTATTTTTGATGAATGCCCGCCAAAACCAAGTGTTCCATCAAAATAAATTCCGGACTTATCTGTTATCAAATAGTCAATACTTTCATTAAGCAAAACGGGTGAATGTAATTCACCCATTACTGAGCCATAACTTTTGCCGCAATGTCTTCATATGATTCGGAAGAATTATTTAAATAATCTTCATAAATCTTAGGATTCCATATTTCAATTTTCTTTAAAGCCCCAAGTACAATTACTTCTTTTTCTATTTTAGCATAGCTTAAAAGTTTTTGTGGAATCAAAATTCTTGATTGAGAATCAAATGAATCTTCTGATGCATGTTGAAGTATCATTCTAATAAATTTTGCCTGATCGGGTTGAAAAGGATTTAACTGCAAAAGTTTTTCTTCAAATTTTTGCCATTGATCTAAAGGATATAAATCTATGCAAACAGCAGTTCCCTGTGTCATCACAAAAGTTTCATTCGCTTCTGCTGAAAGATGCTTACGAAGTTTTGCAGGTATACTTACTCTGCCTTTTGCATCTACTGTATAATTGTATTGTCCTCTAAACATAATTCCACCAAAATTTTTAATAGGTCAAATTCACCACAATTCCCCACTACTCCCCAAAATAATATAAAAAATATTCTAAAGTCAAGTAAAATCTTTAATATTTTAACACAATAAATATTTACGCAACCCACTTACATAACAATTTACTTTAAGTGATAGGCTAAATCCTTTTAATACAAGTAATTTAGAAATTGGGAAATCTAAGGGGTTGTTTTTTAAGGAGTTAAAAAATTTTTATGAATGAAGTTTAATTAAGTTAGAGACTTTTATAGAAGGTAATTTATTTTAAGATTTTTTATAAGACTTACTTTTTTAAATTTACTTTTATTCAATAGTATTGCATCTGAATGTGTTGCTGAAAATATCAAAAAAATAGTATCCAAAATTATTTTTATATCCAAAAAAAATGATTTGTTTTTTCATAATACAAATCACAATTAATAAGATTTTCTTCACCCAAATTTCTGTCGCCATATATCTGCCAGTAACCTGTTATTCCGGGTTTCGATTTTATTTTGTCTCTTTTATAATAAGCATTCAGGTAATTTATCTTTCATTAGATTTATATCTTTTTCAAGAAATGGTCGTGGACCGATAATAGACATTTTCCCCTTTATTATATTTATCAGTTGAGGTAATTCATCAAGTCCGGTTTTTCTAAGCCATCTACAAAATGTGGGGATAAATTTACCAACCTCATAAAAAATAAATGTTATAAAATTTAGAGCCACCTGCCAGAGTCGAACTGGCGACCTACTCATTACGAATGAGTTGCTCTACCAACTGAGCTAAGATGGCTTATAAAATTATGGGCCTGCCCGGCTAGGTCTGCAAAGACGAAGCCTCGGATTAATAAAAAATAGGCAAATGCAATAACACTTACCTATAAATTGACTAAAAAAATTATTTTTAAATTATCTTAATTTCTTTTTATGTCTATTTTTTCTAAGTCTTTTTTTTCTTTTGTGGGTAGACATTTTATGTCTTTTTCTTTTTTTGCCGCAAGGCATTATGACCTCCTAATTAATTTGTAGATGTGAATTTAATAACTCTGTGGCTCTTTTACCAATATCAGAATTAGGATTTATATTGATTGATTTTTTTAACCACTCTTTTGACTTTTCTAAATTTCCTGCTGATAAATTTACAATTCCCAAATTAAGCAAACCAATTTGATGAGTTGGGTTTATTTTAATAGCTCTTTCCATTTCCTCTATTGCTTTAGGAAAGTTCTTTAAATTAAAATAGCAAACCCCCATGTCAATTCTTGCATCAACATTATTTGTATTTTTTACTAAGTAAGTTTGATAATCGTTTATTGCTTGTTCATAAAAACCGGAATCATTTCTTAAATGTGCTAACTGCAATAATAGCTCATAATTATTTGGATTAGCTTTTACCTGTGCATCAAGTTTATTTATCTCTCGTATATTTGCAAGGCTTACCTGAGGTCCACTTGTAGGTGGAATGTTATTTGTAGAAGGAATTGGTCTGTCAAAAGTTCCTTTAGCATACAATAAAATTATTATAATTAATAAGGCACCCAAAACAATGCCTAATAATTTCTCTTTACTTAATGTTTTTTCTTTACTTGTTATTTTTTGTTGAAAAGTATTATCTGATTTTTTATTTTTCTTATTTTTTACAGGTTTCTTTACAATAGATTTTACTGTCTGTGATAAACTTGTATCTGTTACTTCTTTAGAAGATTTATTATCAAGTTTTACACCGCATTCTGAACAAAAAAAATTATTTACAGAATTTTCTGATCCACAATTGTTACAAATTAATATTGTATTTTCAATTTCGTTTTCTATTGAGGTTCCACAGCCTGGACAGAATTTATGACTTTCTTCTACAGATTTACCACAATTATTACAAACTTTTGTCATTTATCCTGCATTCTCCTCTTCCTTCATTCCCTGATCAACAATCTGCTTAAAATCTTTAGAAAATTTAAATGTGGGCACATAATGTTCAGGTACATAAACCTGCTCACCGGTTTTTGGGTTTCTTGCCTGACGGGCATTTTTCTTTTTAACTTTATAAGTTCCAAAACCCCTTATTTCAATTCCATTTCCACTTTTTAATGAGTCAATTACAGTAGAAAAAAATCCTTCAATAATTGCTTCTGTTTCAAGTTTTGTTACACCGGTCCCGGATGCGATTTTGTCAACAATATCAGCTTTCGTCATTTGATTACCTTAATAAAAAAATTAGTTTATATTTTTCTAACTTATTATAAAACAATTGTTTAATTTATCTAAGTTTTAAAGAAAAATCAATTTTAGTAAGAAATTAATATTACCACCCTACTTTTAGTTGTTTCAAATCACTCAAACTAAAAAATCTCATAATGATAAATATTCTCATATTTTCTTTATTCTTTTTTACCAAAACATCAAAATCAGTGTTTATTGTATTGGTACAGTAATTGAATAATAAGGATATCTAAAATATTGAAATAAGGAAAATGGAACTAATTCCCATAATTGAAGCATCACTAAGTATTTTCACTGTATTTACAGCTTTTTTTGTAATATTATCATATTTACTTTACAAATTAAGAGGAAAATCAGATGTAAAACAGCCCTATCTAAAGGAATTAGCTGCCGATAATCGTATTTCTATTATAGTTGAAAAAAGTAGAATAGTTGAAAATGATATTATAAAATTACAAAGATTTGAAAGATTCAAAGTCTTAAATCCAGTTCTTGCCACCGGCTTAAATGATGACACTGACGAAGAACCAAATGAAAAAATAAGTGTAACAAATTCTGTTATGGAATCATTCAGAGCATCTAATGTAATTGTTAAACCAAAACCAATTGATTACCAGTTAAATATTTATAAAATGTATTCAAACAGTAGCATCCGCCCAATGCATAAATTAAAAACACAAGAACTATCAAAAATTATTAGTTAATATCTCTACCCTTTCTTTTTCATTCCTTTCTAAATTTACTTATACAATTAATCTATTTATATTAATGATATATGAATGAAACCATATATATAAAAAACATGGTATGTCCGCGGTGTATTAAGGTAGTAAAAGATGAAATGGAAAATCTTGGTTACACTGTAAAAAACATCAAGCTTGGGGAAGCTGAACTTGAAAGTTCAACCAATATAAATTTAGACCTGATAAAAAATTCTTTACTTAAAAACGGATTTGAATTACTAGATAATGATCAATTCAAAATTATTGAAAAGATAAAAATATTTATACTGGAATATATTCATTACCAAAGCGAGGCTAATAAAACTCACGAAAAATTATCGGATTATTTATCAAAGAAAATGGGATACAGTTATCAATATTTGAGTAATTTATTTTCATCTTTAGAAAATCATACAATTGAAAATTATATTATTTCCCAAAGAATTGAAAAAGTAAAAGAACTGATTATTTATAATGAATTAAATTTAAGCGAGATTTCCTACCGATTAGGTTACAGCAGTGTTCAGCATTTATCTAGTCAATTCAAGAAAGTTACAGGGTTTACTCCTTCAAAATTTAAAAAACTTAAGAATAAAAATAGAATTCCTCTCGATAAGATTTAAACAAACAGTTTCAAATACCATAAAATTCTATAAACAAAAATAATATTCTATAATTATTTTTTTTAATTCTTTATTATTTTTATTTAAGAGTATTTAATAAATGGAGTAGGAAATGGAAACAGAAAAATTGATAATTGAAGGAATGTCCTGTGGGCATTGTGTAATGGCAGTCAAAAAAGAATTATCAAAGTTAGATATAAAAATAAAAAATGTAGTAATTGGCTCAGCCGAAATTGAATTTGATCCAAATAAAATTGAATCTACAGAATTAGAGGAAGCAGTAAACAATTCCGGCTTTAAACTAATTGAAGTAATTTCCCCTTAAAGATTTTAACTATGGTTGAAAATATAAAAACAATATCTGCACCAATAATTGGAATGACTTGTGCAAGTTGTGTTGCACGAGTAGAGAAATCCTTGAGCAAAATAGAGGGAATAGAAAATGTAAGCGTAAATTTTGCCAGTGAAAAAGCGTCCTTTCAAATTGATGAAAATAAAGTAGATTTCAACAAAATTATTTCAGTTGTTAAAGATGCCGGATATGAAATTGATCTTAAAATTGAAGACAGTATTCCTTCAACAGAAATAGATGTGGTTGATTCAGAAAAAATCAAGGATACATTTGAACTAAAATTAAAAAGAGATGTTATCCTTTCTATAATACTCACCATCCCTATTCTTGTTCTAAGTATGGGAGGAAAATTATTTAATAATATTCTATCACCTGATTATATAAATAAAATTCTTTTACTTTTAACACTACCAATGGTTTTTATTACTGGAAAAAGATTCTTTACTATAACCTGGAATAATATTAAACACAAAGTTGTTGATATGAATACATTGGTTGCTGTTGGTACAGGTTCAGCTGTTTTGTTTAGTTCTGTTGTTACTTTATTTCCTTCAATGTTAACTAGTAATCATGTTTATTTTGAAACTGCTGCAGTAATAATTACACTTATATTATTGGGTAGATATTTAGAAGCAAGAGCTAAAACAAAAACAGGATCAGCAATTAAAAAGCTAATCGGATTAAAGCCAAAAACTGCCTACATAAAAAAAGACGGTAAAATATTTGAAATAATTTTAAATGAATTAAAATTAAATGATATTGTTGTTGTTAAACCCGGTAGTAAAATTCCTGCTGATGGAATTATTATAAACGGCAGCTCTTCCATAGATGAATCCATGATAACAGGTGAAAGTATTCCAGTTGAAAAAATTATAGATAGCAAAGTAATTGGCGGTACTATTAATAAGACAGGTTCCTTTGAGTTTAAAGTAACAGCAATAGGTAATAACTCACTTCTAGGGCAAATAATTAAAATGGTAGAAGATGCTCAAGGAAGTAAGGCACCAATACAAAAATTAGCTGACAAAGTTGCCGGTATTTTTGTACCAATCGTAATTGTAATTGCTATTTTTACTTTTATCGTTTGGTTGTTCTTGGCTAGTGGTTCAGGTTTAAATACTGCTCTTATAAATTTTGTTGCAGTTTTAATTATTGCATGTCCCTGTGCATTGGGACTTGCAACACCTACCGCAATTATGGTCGGTACAGGTAAAGGTGCGCAATACGGAATATTAATTAAAAATGGTGAGAGTCTGGAATTGGCACATAAGATTACTACTATAATATTTGACAAAACCGGAACAATAACAGTAGGAAATCCTGTTGTAAATTCTGTTAATCCATTAGGCATAACAGAAAATGAATTTATAAAATTTACTGCTTCTTTGGAAAGCATATCAGAACACCCACTTGGTGAAGCAATTGTAAATTATGCAAAGAGAAAGAAGATAGATTTAGAGGACATTGATTCTTTTTTAAGTATTACCGGTAAAGGGATTAAAGGAACTATAAAAAACAAAAAAATTATTGTAGGCAATAAAAAACTTATGGAAGAGAATTCTATTTTAGTAAACACTTTAGAAAATATTTCTAATACAGTAATTTACCTTGCAGTTGAAGGAAAATATAAGGGATATTTAACAATTGAAGATCCAATTAAAGAAAGTTCAATCTCTGCTATAAAAAAATTAAAATCAATGGGACTAAAAACGGTAATGCTTACAGGTGATAATAATTCTATTGCAAAAAAAATAGCCGATGAAATTGGAATTGATGAATTTAAAGCAGAAATTTTACCTCAGGATAAAGCTGAAAAAGTAAAAGAATACCAGAATAAAAACGAAGTAGTTGCAATGGTTGGTGATGGTATAAATGATGCTCCTGCACTTGCACAATGCGATGTAGGTATTGCTATAGGAAGTGGAACCGATGTTGCTATTGAAACCGGTTCTATAGTATTGATTAAAGGTGATCTGCAGGGAGTGATATCTGCAATTAGATTATCAAAAAGAACAATTAGAACTATTAAAGAAAATTTATTTTGGGCTTTTATATACAATGTTATTGGCATTCCTTTAGCAGCTATTGGATTTCTTAATCCAATGATTGGTGCTTTTGCAATGTCATTAAGTTCAGTCTCGGTTGTAAGTAATTCATTAAGATTAAAAAGATTTAAAATTAAATAGATGTTTTTATGAGTAAATATGAAATTCAAAAAAATCCGTTTATTGTTCCTACTAATGATGGTAAATTAATTGAGGAATATTTTGGTAAGGCCAGTAAAAATGTTGGTGATTTTAGTGTAGCACATATGGTTGCTCCCCCCGGATGGTCAGAGCCATTTCAAACACCAATGTTTGATGAGATCACATTTATAATTAATGGAAGAAAACAATTTGAAATTGATAACGAAAAAATTATTTTGGGAAAAGGTGAGAGTATTTGTGTTAGAAAAGATACAAGAGTAAAATATTCAAACCCATTTAAAGTAGAAGTAGAATACATTTCTTTTTGTGTTCCGGCTTTTACTATAGATAGATTAAAAAGAGAATAACATTATTTTTTTGGTAATCTTTCCAAATATGAACTGTTACTTAAAATTGCAAAAGTATCTTTGTTTTTTAATTCATCTAAGTTTAGACAATTCATATAACTCATTGAACTTCTTAGTCCGTCAGAAATACCATCAATAACATTTTTAACTGCGCCCTTATATGGTATCATAGTTTCTTCGCCTTCAATAAATTCATTTCTCATTTTTACACCAAAGGAAGCTGATCCTCTATATTTTTTCCATAATTGATCAGCGTATTTTATAACCTCTCCTGGAGTTTCTCTTGTGCCGGCTAACATTCTGCCGAGCATTACTACATCTGCTCCAAGGGCAATAGCTTTTGCAACATCACCTGGACTTTTTATCCCCCCATCTGCAATAATTTTTATTTTTAATTTTAGTTTATTTCTTTTTTCAAGCACATCTAATATTGATGAAACTTGTCCAATACCAATTCCAGTCTGAATTGATGTTGTGCAGACACTTCCCCCTCCTATTCCAACTCTAACTGCATCAGCGCCGGAATTTTCTAATTGTTTTAAGCTGTTACCTTGGGCTATGTTACCAACAATTACTTTAACATTACTTATTTTTTTTATCTCTTCTGTTTTTTTCAAAACTTCTTTATTATTTGCGTTAGCAGTATCAATACAAATAATATATCCATTATCCGCTAATTTTTTTACATCATCTAAAGGAGTGTTGAGTGCAATTGATACACTTTGCACTCCATTTGTCTTTTTAGTCATCACCTTGCCAAGTGATGAATCAAACCTGTTTAATATTCCCAAACAACCCAACTCTGAAAGAGCTTTAGCCATATTAATTCCTGTTACAGTATCCATAGGACTTGAAATTACAGGGATAGATAATTCTTTGCCTAAAAAATTACAATCAGTTTTTGCTTCTGTTCTGGATTTAATTCTAGACACTTCAGTAGGAATTAAACTGATGTCATCATAAGTTAATGATTGCTCGTAATTATTTAACAAACTTTTAGTATATATTTTCATAATTATTTATTTGGGTTAAAAATTTTGTTGGAAGGCTAACTATCTATTAATTTTTCAATTTCATCTATTATCTGAGCCATTTTATTTGTTGTGGCAATTATTGGAGATGGTGTGTTCATATCAACACCGGCGGATTTCAATAAATTTATTGGATAATCAGAACTACCAGATTTTAGAAATTTTAAATATTTATCTACAGCAGGCTTACCTTCATTTAAAACTTTTTCTGATAAAGTTTCTGATGCCGAAAACCCTGTCGCATATTGAAAGACATAATAATTGTAATAAAAATGTGGGATTCTTGCCCAAGTATATTTTTTATTTTCCCCCAAAACCATTTCGGAACCCCAATATTTTTTATACAGATTGTAATAATTTTGGGATAGATTATCTGCAGTTAATGCTTCCCCGTTTTCTGCAAGATCATAAATTTTCATCTCATATTCAGCAAACATTGTTTGTCTGTAAAAAGTAGATGTAATGTTATTCAAATATTTTTCAAGCAGAAATAATTTTTCTTTTTGGTTTGTAGACTTTTTTATTAGATAATTCAGCAGCAATGATTCATTAAAAGTAGAAGCAACTTCCGCAACAAATATAGAATAATTTGCATAAGGGTATGGTTGATTTAAACCGGTATAATATGAATGCATATTATGCCCAAGCTCGTGAGCAAGAGTAAAAACATCATTCAATAAACTAGTCCAGTTTAATAAAACATAAGGATGAACACCAAATGTTGTGCCCGATGAATAAGCACCATTTCTTTTATATTTTGTTTCAAAAACATCAAGCCATCTTCCTTTGAATGCTTTCATTAGTGAATTGATATAATCTTCCCCTAGTGGTTTTAAAGCTTCTAATATAATTTCCTGTGATTCTTCATATGAATATGTTGTGGTTTTATTTTCACTAAATAAGGAAACATATACATCATAAGGTTTTAATTCTTTTACATTCAATAGTCTTTTTTTCAATGATGCCCATTTATGTAATGGGGTTAAATTTTCATTAGCAGTTTTAATAAGATTATCATAAACTGAAAGAGGAATATTATTTACATCTAGTGAACATTCACGAACAGATTTATAATTTCTTGATTTAGCTGTAAAAATATTAGACTTTATATTTCCGTTTAATAGAGAGGAAAAAGTATTTTTATAATTTTTATAGGGTTCGTAATATGCATTAAAAGCTCTTTCTCTAAAATTTCTGTTTTTAGAATACATAGAGGCATAATATCTTCCATGAGACATATTAATTTCTTTTCCATCTTCGTCTTTTAAATTTGGAAATTGTAGATCGGCATTAGTGAAAATAGAAAATGTATTATATGAAGCTTGAACAGTCTCGCCTGATAAAGATAAAATCATTTCTTGTTTTTCATCTAAAGTATGAGCTTTTGATCTTAAAAGATTTTTTACAAAATGTTTATAAATTTTAAGTTCTGGTTTTGAATTAATCATATCTAGTAATTTTTCATCAGGCATTTTCATTAATTCAGGACGAATAAATGAACCTGCAGTAGATACTTGGGTAAACAAATTATTTATCCTATCATCCATTGCTTGATATTTAGTTATGTTCATATCACCGTCGTAATTGAGCATTGCATAAAGATGTAATCTTTCTATTTTAATCCCAACTTCTTCATCAAATTTTAAGCACCTATACAATGAATTAGCATCTTTAGCTAGAGTGCCTATAAATTTGTCATATTCCGGAATTTTTTCTTTTACCCATTTAAAATCAGTTTCCCAATCTTCATCAGTTTTATAAATATCAGATAGATCCCACTTATATTTTTCTTCTATTTCTTTTCGATTAGGTAAAGAACCGATTTCTTGATTGTAAAATTTAATCGAATTTGAGAATTTATATTTGCGCATTAAATTGATGTGATTATTTATAGCTATAATGGGAATAAATTAATCCTGGAATTCAAATTAAGTAATTTTATATAAAAGGTAAAATTATAAATGCTATAAAATTGATCTTATTATTCTAATTTTAAATTTTCCTGAAAAATTCAGTAATTCCACCTTAACTTTTTCAGGTATATGATTAGTTATTTTTGCAGGTGGGCTACTGCCGTTATTTGTAAATGTATTGGTGTAAAGATCCAATAAATTATCACCAATAATTGTTACGCTAACTATTCCGGATGAATAACCAGTCACTGAAATTTGGATATCTGCATTTGTGATGTTTAATTGTGTTTCGTCAGTTTCATTAAAAGTAATTTTAGAAGCATTAATTTCAAAGCTATAACTTTCAGGGTTTTTAGATTTTACAGGTTCGTTAATATTACCAATAGAACTTCCGTTTGTGATAATATTTTCTCGGCAGGAATATACATTTACAATAAATAGTATAATTAAAACTCTAAAAGTGAGTAAAAATATATAATGCTTTTTGAACATAATTATAATTGATTTATGTAATTATTTATTTATAAATAACAATTAATTATAAAACCTTCAAGTCATAATTCTATAGACTATTAAACTGCCTCCATTACTTTTCTATAAGCTGTTACTTTACCGTTGAACATTTCAGTATGTTTCTTTTGTAGATCAGGGGCTGCTTTTACAGAATAATCCAAATATCTTTCAAATAAATCACATTTGTAAACAATAGAAAATTCTACTATATCTTCTTCACTTACAGGCTTAATAACTTTAGATATTTTATAACTTATAAAATATCCGGTATCTAAAACTTCTGGAATATGAGTTTTTTCATCCATTCAAGCCATTGGTTTGAAATATCTTTTTTAACTCTAATGTTGATTTGATAATAGATCATTTACTTTAGCCCAAAAATATTACACATAAATTGCAATAGGTTAAATTTACCTATAAATTAATAAGTCATGTTACGCAAAATCTGTTTTTGACTTGCCACACCCTTTAGGGCGTGGATTAAAAAGACCTCAAAATTCTGGACTTTAGTCAAAAAAAAACAA
>PFVA01000231.1:3724-5514 GCA_002790365.1 Ignavibacteriales bacterium CG_4_9_14_3_um_filter_30_11 | reverse complement strand
AAAACAAACATTAAAATTTTATTTTTCATTTTGAAATCCTTTTTAATTTTTAAAATCAATTTTGTTGTGTGTGCCGTCACAAAACGGTTTGTTGTCAGAAGCCCCGCAGCGGCATAGTGCTACTTTATTTTTTGCTTCTAATATTTTTCCATCGTGATTAACTAATCTAAAGTTTCCGTTTACAAGCAATGGTCCGTTTGAAGATAATTTTATCTCTACCATTTTATTATGTTCAGCTTTAGTGTTTTCATTAATTAATTTTAAAGATCCGGAAGGACAATTTTTAACAGCTAAAGCTAATTTTTCTTTTGTTGCATTATTTAAATTTACCCACGGTTTGTTTTCAATATTAAATATTTCAGGTAATTTATTAACACAGTTTGCTGAATGTGTGCAGATTTTAGGATCATAGCTGATTCCCAGTTCATCTTTTTTATAATTTTGAACTTCTTTGCTCATAGGTTAACCTTTCAGTTTAATACTAGATTTAATTTTATAATTAAAGTATACTTTAAATTAAATTATTTCAATTGAAATATTGATAAATATTTGTCATCTTTCTTTTTATAATTTAAGTTAATCAATAAATTATATTAATACTGCTATGACAAACAAAAACTCATCAAATACAACCATAAAATTTTTTATATCTGTTATTGGATTGGTTGTTATAGTTTTTATCTTAAAAGAATTGAGTCATATTATCATTCCATTTGTTGTTGCTTATTTTTTATTCTTTCTATTTTCTCCTATAAGTAACTATTGTGAAAAGAAAAAAATCCCATCATCTGTTACCGTAATTTTGGAAGTAATTATAACAATTATATTTGCTTGGTTAATATCAACTTTAGTAATTAGTTCGGCAATTAAATTTGGGAATGAAGTTCCGGAATACATAAATAGATTTAATTCCATTGTTAAAGACACTGCCTTAGCATTTGGAATAAATGATCCTTTCTTTAAGGATTTCTCTCTTCAAAAAATAATCAGCAATATTGACTATAAATTACTAGCCGGTGGAATTTTTACATCTACATTTTCAACTGCTGGAAATGTTCTAATAGTTCTTTTCTTTTTTGTTTTTGTTTTTACCGGACACAATACTGTTTATTCTGCTTTTAGAAAAAGATTTGTAACCAAAAAGGTTGAACCTGAATTAGATAAATTAAAAAACAAATATTACATTAATTCAAAAGACCCAAATCCAGATTTTTCACATTGGATGGGAAATAAATTTAACATTGAAAGAAATGAACAGGAAGAAAAACTTTCAAACACCTTTAAAGCCATTACAGAGCAAATACAAAAATATCTCATTTCTAAAATGGCAATAAATTTGGGTGCGGGAATTACTGTTACGATAATATTATCATTATTAAATGTAGACTTTCCTATTATTTGGGGGCTGTTTGTATTTCTATTTAACTTCATACCGGCTCTTGGCTCTACTTTAGCACTTTTACTACCTACATTAATGGCTTTGGTTCAATTTGAATCAATAGGTTTTGCAATTTTAATAGCAGTTATTTTAGCCGGCATTCAAACATTGTTTTTTAATTTACTTGAACCGAATATTTTAGGTAAAAAATTAAACTTGAATCCTTTGGTTATTTTATTAGCCGTTCTTGCATGGGGCTATGTTTGGGGGATAGCAGGTATGTTGTTGTCCGTTCCCCTTACAGCTATTATTAATATTATTTTATCAAATTCAGAATCAAAAGACCTTAGGTTTATTAGTGATTTGATGAGTAAAAAATAAACCCAGATTTTCCATTGGAAAACCTGCCCTC
>PFVA01000231.1:190-3711 GCA_002790365.1 Ignavibacteriales bacterium CG_4_9_14_3_um_filter_30_11 | reverse complement strand
GCCAGGGGTTAACCCCGCTATATAAAATGTTTTATAAAAACATTTTATATAGCGGCCTTCGGCAAAAAATTCATTTCCAATGAATTTTTTGGGATAAAATTACTCCAATGACTTTTTTAAATATGATTTAATGTAGTCAAACATTTCTTTCCCAATAATTACATCTTCAAATATACTTTTTATTATTTCCTTGTTTATCTTATTAAAATCCTTTTCTCTTGGCAATATCATTGTCCCTGATAAATCAATAACTGCTGGGCTTACAGTTAACATTTTATCGTCTTGCTCATAATAACATTGCGGTCTATGTTTTTTTCTGAAAAAGACAATAACCTCCCATCCAAAAATTTCGTTATAATTACCTATAATATTTATCATCGGTTCAGTATTAATGTTAACAGCTTTTTGAAAAGAATAGTAAATTTTTTCAAATAAATTTTTAATAAAATTAATGTCTTTAGATTTTATAACAATATATCTTCTTAAACCATCGCTAACACCGTATACATCTTTTCTTCTGCTGTCAATTAATTTTTCACCATATTTATTTATTAAGATTTCTAATTCATCTAAAATTATTAAATCTTTTTTTGCAACAGCTTGAAAGTGAAGGTGATCAGGAGCAGAAGCGCCGCATTGGGGACCATTATATAGAACTGAATAATACTTATGTACTCTTTTGGCAAGCTTTAGAAAACGATGGAAAGATCCATCAATTCTTTGTGGAAAATGTTTTTTAAAAACAATTGTAAAATGTTCATAAAATATTGGGTATGGATTACAAAATAATAAAAACTCATTTTTATATTCCAATCCCTTTTGTTCTTTAGGTAAATTATCTAAACACAAAAAACAATCTCTTTTTTCTATCTCTTCTTTTGTAACATCGGCTTTTGTTGATTTAATTCTTTGAGGATTAAGTTGAGCATTTATAACAAATCCATCAAACTGAAAAGATTTAGTTTTAACTTTTTCTAGTTCAGCATATCCATTGTTTAATAAATCCCAGTCAAGTTTTTGGTTTCTTAAAAGAATAACCAAAGCGTCAGCATAATTTTTTACTTTTAAAAAATTCTCCGTTTCTTTAGAGGTAAAAATTCGTTTTTCGAAATGATTTAATTCAACAAATTTCATTTTAATTTTTTATTCAATTTAATTCTTTTCTTTATTTCTGTTGTTCTCAAACTATCTTTATAAAAATCATATTCATTTTTTTTATCAATTAAAATATCTGAATCAGTATTCCCGCTCCACCTTCTGCAAATATAAATTGGTTTATAAATTCTTCCTACTTTATATTTTCTAGAGATAGCAAGACAGACAGAGTAATCCTCACCATAACTTACATTTGGAAAAGGGCTTTCTTTAAGCAGCCTGGTTAAAAATGCTCTTGGGGCACCAAAGCCATTAACCCGTAATGCGTTATTGTGTCCGTTGGTTTTTGTCCATTCATTGTGCGCAATTATTCCTGGTGGTATTCCATTTAAATTAAAATCCGTTAACTGATAAGCACCAATTACCATTCCACATTTTTCTTTATAATATTTATCGACAATTGTCTGAAGTGTCTTTTCATTTTTGTAAATGTCATCGCTGTCTAATTGAACAGAAAAGTTCCCACAATTTTTATGATTAACAGCTACATTCCAGCACCCTCCAATACCCAGATTTTTCTTTGGGGGAATTATGTGAATTATTCTTTTATCTGTTTCTGCTAATTTCTCAATTATTTTTTTTGTTCTGTCGGTTGAGTGATTATTAATCACAATTATATTAAAGGGGTTTTTTAATTTTTGGCTTTGGGCCGATCTTATTGCATCCTCAATAGTTCTTTCTCTGTTTTTAACTGGAATTATTATTGATACTTCGGTTTTACTTTTCGGTTTTGATAATTCTATATTTTTTATCTGTGGTTTTAAATAAGCACCAATTTCTTTTAAATGAAGCGTAAGTATTCTTTCTGCTTCTTTTTGTTTCGCAGCATTTTCCTTTTCTAAATATTCAAAATGCTTCTTGCTTTCTTTTATTTTTTTTAATTCTTCAAATGAGTAAAGATATTTGTTGTTTTTTTTTATTTCATTCTTTACAGAAAGAGAAAGTCGTATTGAATAAATTCCATTCCATAAAATTTTGTTTTTGATCTCAGTTAATTGTTTTTCAAATTTATTTTTACTAAAAAACATAAGTGGTCCAAAATCAAAGTTATCCCTAACACTACCAAACTGATATTCATTTACCGGATGATTTTTCGTTTTTTTATTTTCTATTTCAGAATAATTTGAGTAAACTATTCCTGCATTCTTTTTACTGACTGTGTTTATAAATTTTGTTAGAGCATTTTTCCCTAAAGATATTCTTCCTTCTTTTGTAACAATCAACAAATATTTCGTATCTGTATATTTTGTTATTTTATTTAAAGTACTTTTAGCAAAAAAAGAATTGATGTAAAGTGTATTATCCTTTTGGGTTATCTCTTTCTTAGTAGTTAAAAAGAAAATATTTTTAACTGAAGGTTCATTGCCAAAAGTCTTCATGTTAAAATTATTTATTTGATCTTTAGAAAAAGGGATAAAGACAGTAATTTGATTTTTCATTTTACAGATTTAATTTTATGCCACCCCAAAACTCACTCCCGCTTTCCGGTAACCCCCACTGTGAATAATAAAGTTTGTCAAATAAATTGTTAACTCTTGCATATAATTCAAGTTCACTTTTCATTATACTAAAATTATAAGCAGCTCTAATATTTGTAACTAAATAATCTGGTAATTTTTCAAAATATAGTGAGCCTTCCTTTAACCCGAATTGAGTACCTAAATAAACAAATTCAAAATTAATTTGACTTCTTTCAGTCGGAAAAAATGAAAGATCAATTGATGAAATTATTTGCGGTTTATATTCAAGTGTATCTTTAAATTCTCCAGAAAGATTTTTTGCATTTGCATTTAACCAAGTAAAGTTAAAAGATGCTTTAAATTTTTCTGAAAACTTATATCTTGTTACTGTTTCAACTCCAAAAGTTCTAACTTCATCTTTATTTATTCTTATAAATTGTTTGCCCGGTAATGTAGTTCTTACAATACCGTCTTTTAAGATTGTATAAAATAGAGCAATATCAAAATCACCTTCTGAAAATATTGATCTAAATCCTCCCTCAATTGTTACGGCAGTTTCTGCTTTTAAGGAAGGGTTAAGTACAAACCTTCCTAAAGCTCCGGAAAAAGCTTCTCTTAAAGTAGGGAATCTTGCTTTCCTGCCGTATGTAAAACGAACTGATTGATCATTGTTAAAAGAATGAACAAGCCCTAAATTTAATCCATAATCGTTAATAGAACTCTTTGCTGGTTTATCTCCGGTTTTTGGTGTGGTTGATAGGTCATAGGATAATCCGAAGACTAAAGTTGTTTTATCCAAAAAATATTCAAGCTCTCCATTGCCGCTAAGTACATTCTGTCTATAAATATTTTCTTGATAACTCTGGCTTAAAATATTTTCACTGTGTGTAGATGTGTAGCCGCTTA
>PFVA01000231.1:0-147 GCA_002790365.1 Ignavibacteriales bacterium CG_4_9_14_3_um_filter_30_11 | reverse complement strand
AACTATTCTTCCATTAAAAGTAACATCTTTTCCTTTTTCAACATCATCTATCGATAAAAAAGTAAAATCTTTAAACTGATCAATTTGTGTTTTAACAGAAGTACCCGAAAAAGAAAATATTATTTTAGATGTATTACTTCTGGTAGG
>PFVA01000160.1 GCA_002790365.1 Ignavibacteriales bacterium CG_4_9_14_3_um_filter_30_11 | reverse complement strand
AAAATTGAAGTTTTATTTGATGACAGAACCGATGCACAGGCAGGTTATAAATTTAAAGAAGCCGATCTGCTTGGAATGCCTGTACAAGTAATTGTCGGTAACAAAAAATTAGCAGAAGGAAAGGTTGAATTGAAAATCCGAGCAACCGGCGAAAGAATGGATGTTAAAATTGATCAGCTGATCGAGAAAGTAAAAGTATTCTTTAATTAAAATTATTTAAAAATTTTAAGTGGACACTGTCCGCTTTTTTTATATCTATATCTATATATAATATATAATGATATTTTAAAAACATGAAAGGAAAACTTTACATAGTTTCTACCCCTATCGGTAATTATGATGACATTACTCTTAGAGCTTTAAAAATTTTAAAAGAAGTTGATTTTATTATTTGTGAAGAATTTAAAGAAGCTCGACGGCTATTTACTAATTACGAAATTAAAAAAGAACTCTTTAACTTAAATGAACACAATGAAAAAGAAGTTATAAATGATCTGCTTTTAAAAATTGTAAATGGTCAATCCGCTGCGCTTATTTCCGATTGTGGAACTCCGCTTTTCTCTGACCCCGGACATCTGTTTGTTGATGTACTTATTTCTCAAAACATTGATGTTATTCCTGTTCCCGGAGTTAATTCTCTTTTGCCTGCTTTAATTGGTTCTAATTTTGATTTTGAAAAATTTTACTATTACGGCTGGCTCTCACCCAAAAAAGATATACGCAGGCAGCAGTTGTTTAAGTTAAAATCTATAAAAGAAGTAATCGTGCTTATGGATACACCATATAGATTAAAAAGTTTAATGTTTGATATTGTAAAAATGCTGGGTAAAAATATACCTGTTGTTGTAGCTTTTGAATTGACTATGAAAGGCGAAAGATTTTACAGAGGAACTGCCGAAAGTATTTTAAAACAAGTAGAAGCAAAAAATTTAAAAGGCGAGTTTGTATTGATTGTAGATAATAAATAATGAATTTTATAGATTACAAGTTTCGAGAGGCAAACGGATATTCACGGAATTTGATCCGCGCTAATCAGCCAAATCCGTGTTTTATTGTTTTACAAGCAACAGAATATTCTCAATATGAAAAGTATGTGGAAACATATCAACTGGTTTCATTATAATTAATTTATATCCGCCTTCTGCCAGCAGTTTAACATCTCTTGCCTGTGTTGCGGGGTTACAGCTTACATAAACAATTTTATTTGGGTTTAAACTAAGCACATCAGCAACAGTGTTTTTGTGCATTCCGTTTCTGGGCGGGTCAATAATAATTGACTGTGGTTTTGGTATTTTGTTTTTACTTACAATCGGCAGAAATGATTTGTATAAATTAGCTTCGTAAAAATGAACATTATTTATATTATTCAGTTCTGCATTTTTCTTAGCATCTGCAATAGATGACTCAACATTTTCAAATCCGTAAACTGCTTTTGCTTTTTCGGATATAAAAATTGAAATTGTGCCTGTGCCTGAATAAAGATCATAAACAATCTCATCATTTTTTATATCCGCATAATTTAAAACTGTGTTGTAAAGTTGTTCAGCCTGAATTGTGTTTGTCTGAAAAAATGAATTTGCACTCAACCTAAAACTATACTTGCCGATAGAATCTTTAATAAAACCATCACCTAAAAAAACTTTTTCATAATCACCGATTGCAACATTTGCTTTTTTAAGATTTATATTATTTATAATTGTTGTTATCTGCGGTACTGCAATTTTTAATTGCTCTGAGTATTCACTTATCAATTCATAATTTTCTTCGGATGTTACTATGTTTACCATCAGTTCATCAAAGTGCTGAGATTGTTTTATCACAAGATTTCTTAAATATCCTTTGTGGTTTTTTGTTGAGTAAATTGTTGTTTTTTTGCTTTTAAAAAACTCACGGGTAAAATTTAAAATTTTATTACTCTCTTCGGATTGCAAAAAACATTCGTCAATGTCTATTACTTTATCAAAAATTCTTGGTATGTGAAGACCCAAAGCAAAATCTCTGTCAATAGTTTCGTCTGATTTTATTTCGTCTAGTGTAAGCCATCTTTTATTGCTGAAAGAGAATTCCATTTTGTTTCTGTAAAAATAAATTTTTTCAGATGGAATTATTTCTTCAATATTTACTTCATCAAAACCTCCGATGGTTTTAAAAATATTTTCAACTTGTGCTTTCTTAAATTTAACTTGATTTGCATATTCGAGGTCCTGCTGTTTGCAACCACCACAGTAACCAAAGAAATTACATTTAGCTTCAATTCTTAATTTAGATTTTTCAATTAAGCAAACTTGTTTTGCTTCGGCATAAGACTTTTTAATTTTTATGAGTTTTGCGTTAACTTTATCACCCGGATAAGCTCCGTTTACAAACACAACATATTTAGATTTTTGTTCTTCATCGCTTTCTTTATCGATTCTTGCAATTCCTTTTCCTTCAAAAGCATAATCTTCTATTATTACTTCAATTAAATCACCTTTTTGCATCATAATCCTTTTTTTAATATCAGCATTTTAAATCCCATAAATCTTGAACCGCCCAGATTTAAGTACGCATTTGATTCGTGTCCGATTAGTTTAATTAATTTTTTGTTTTGCTGTTTTTCTTTATCCGTCAGTTTTTTCAAGTTTTCATCAAGCAAATCGTTCCAGCTTTTGTAATATTTTTTTAAAGTGTAAGAGAGTTCTGTTTCAGAAAGCACTTCAAAATTTCTTTCAACATAATATTCTTTTAATTTATTAATATAGAGAGGTTCAGTGCCATAAACTGAATAAAGGTCTAAAATAAATTTTGGCAATTCATTTTCAAGTTTAACTGATTCACCAACACAGAAAATGCCATTAGGTTTTAAAATTCTTTTTATCTCTTTTACATTTTTATTTTTCTTTTCATTTTGATGCGAACCTTGTGAATAAACCAGATCAAATTCATCTGATTTAAAATCAGTATTATCAAACTCCATTATTCTTACATTTAAGTCATTTTTTTCAGCGAGAATTAAACGTGAGTTCATTAATGATTCGTGATCATCCACAATAAAATAAACTGATGAAAACAAAGAAAGATCAGCTTTAAGAAGAAGTTTTTCTAAACCGGAACCTATAAAAAGTATCTTCTTTTCATTAAAATCTAAAAACTTATCAAAGTTAATAAACTGATCAAAACCCCCCGGAAGATATTTTGTGCTATGTGAATCCATTACTAATAATTTTATAAAGGTTTGCTAAAATAGACATATAAAATCCGTTAGTAAAGATTAAAATTTATTTATACACAATAAAAAAATTCAAATTTCATTTTTTAAATTTATTTAAAATTGTTTCCAAAGGGCACCAATTTGTAAGTGATGATTGTACAAGGTTTACACCTACAAATGCAGTTATTAAAAGCCAATATGGTGAAAAGAAATAGCCTAGAGTTAAACTGGCTAAGATCATTAATCCTGCAATTCTTCTAATTAAATATTCCATAATTTTTCTCCTGTTAAATTTTATTTTTTACTTTTTTATTTAATAACATTCAGCAATAATTTAACCCAGATTTTCCATTGGAAAATCTGCCCTCTGGTCCGACAATTTGTAAGTAAATAAAGATCATATACTTAGTTATATAAAAATC
>PFVA01000140.1:16206-17905 GCA_002790365.1 Ignavibacteriales bacterium CG_4_9_14_3_um_filter_30_11 | reverse complement strand
TTTATAAAAACATTTTATATAGCGGCCTTCGGCAAAAAATTCATTTCCAATGAATTTTTTGGGTTTAATATTTTATTTAATGCCGTGCATTAGTTTGTTTAGTGGTTTAGAAATAAGTGCAATGAGGATTGCAAATCCAATTAAAACAAAACCTAATGTTGAAAAAACACCAATGTAAACATTGAGTCCTTCAGCTACGGTAAAATTTGTAACTCCTTCACCAGCTCCAGTAAGCGAGGCAATTCCCCCTGCAAGGTAATTTGCAATTGAAAAACTAAGGAACCAACCACCCATTGCAGTAGCTGCAATTTTAGCTGGAGCTAGTTTTGTCACCATTGAAAGACCAATTGGTGAAAGGAACAATTCACCTGTAGTGTGAAGCATATATAAGAAGACAAGTGTTAGAAGTGGAACTTGAAAGTTATCTGCAAATTGCAATCCTATAATAGTAACTAGAAAACCTAAACCTAATTGAAGAATACCAAGTGAAAATTTCATAGGGATGCTTGGATTCTTACCAATGTTATCAAGTTTCACCCACATTACTGAAAAAATTGATCCAAAAAGAATAATAAATAGGGGATTAAAAAACTGAGTCATCGAAGCAGGCATAGTCCAACCAAGTACTACACGGTCAACATTTCTATCTGCAAACAAAGTTAGAGAAGTTCCAGCTTGTTCGAAGCAAGCCCAAAATACAATATTGATTACCATAAATAGGACCAAGGCTATCATTCTATCTTTCCAAATTGGACCTTCAGCTATACCTGTCTTAATTAGGCTATATGCCACATACAGGAACAATGTCAATAATAAAACCATCATTAATGGAAATTCAAAATTATCAAATTTGATTATATTTTTATTGATAAGGAAATAACAAACTGGAATTAACAGTAATGAACCAATAGAAATTGTCTGAACACCATTCAACGGTCCAAACATTTTTTTCTTTCCTGCTTCAGGGATATCAAGTCCGGAGGCATCCTTATATTTATCTCTTCCAAACCAAAATATTAATAAACCCATTAACATACCAATACCGGCAAGTCCAAATCCATATTCAAATCCATAAGTTTCTCCTACATAAGAAACTACCAATGTAGCTAATCCGGCTCCAATATTAATTCCAATATAGAAAATTGTAAAACCTGAGTCCCTTCTTGGATCATTTTCCTTATATAATTTACCAACAATTGTAGATATATTCGCTTTGAAATAGCCATTACCAACTATGATTGCACCCATTCCAATAAGAATAAAATGGTTTCGTAATACCATATCCAACCCAAATAAATCTGTTCCTCCGAGCAAAATAAATTCACCAATTGCCATAAGAATAGCACCCATCATAATTGCATAACGATAACCTAGAAACTGATCTGCCATTCGACCACCTAGAACAGGTGCTGCATAAACAAGACCTGTATAGGCACCATACATCAGACTTGCTTCTGCATCTCCCTTGAGCAAAGATTTAACTAGAAATAAGGTAAGCAGCGTACGCATTCCATAGTAACAGAAGCGTTCCCACATCTCACTCATAAATAAAACCCGTAATCCATTTGGGTGTGATTTAAACATAGATTAACCTCTTTAGTTTAGGTGTTTATTAAAAAGTTCAAGTATATAACACAATAAAATACAAAAAAGAAAGTGATAAATAAAAATTTTATTATGCATAAATAATTTTTTAATA
>PFVA01000140.1:0-16120 GCA_002790365.1 Ignavibacteriales bacterium CG_4_9_14_3_um_filter_30_11 | reverse complement strand
AAACAAAACAATTTGGGCTAAAGCCCGGTTTTCGTAGTGTTTTCTTGCCACGACTTAAAAGTTGTGGCAATTCACAAATCATATTGCGTAACATCAGTTAGTAATTATAAAGTAACTTCAGGCTCGATTACATCATCTTCTGCTCCATGTGTAAGAGCTTTTAATTTTTTTAAGAATAGTAATAATATAAGTCCGAATAAAATTGAGAAACCTGCAATACCACCAAAGATTTGTATATCGCCAAAATGCTGGGCAGCTTCTCCTAATAACCCGGCAACTTTATTTCCAAAACCAGTTGTTGCAAAATATATACCCATCATTAAAGATGCATATTTAACCGGTGCAAGTTTTGTTATAAATGATAAAGCGACTGGAGATGAACAAAGTTCTCCTATTGTATGGAGTAAATAAGCCCCAAATAACCAAAGCATATTTGACTTAGCAATTACTTCACCTGTTGAAGAGACTTCAGTTTGAATAGAAGCACCAACCATTAAAATAAAACCAAGTCCCATTATAATATTACCAATTGCCATCTTAAATATTGAAGAATTTTCTTTTCCTTTATTTCTTCTTTTAATCCAAAAATTTGCAACGGCAGCACCAATAACTATAATATAAAAAGCAGCTAATGATTGAAATGCTGCGGCGGGTATTTCATATCCTAAAAATGATCTGTCAGTTAAAGATTGAGTATAGAGGTTCATTAAACCACCAGCTTGTTCATATGCACCCCAAAACATTATGACTATTAAAAAGGAAAGTAGAAGCACAATTACTCTGTCTTTTTCTATTTTGGTTAGAGGTTTCTTTTTAATTTTATTTTCAATTGAATTTTTATTATGCTTTATAAAATTACCAACAGTTGCTAAATGTTTTTGTCCTATTAAATAAACCATTAAACCTATAAACATTCCAACTCCTGCTGCAGCAAAACCATAATGCCAACCCCAAAGTTCAGCAATAAATGCAACTACAATACCGGCTGCAAAAGCACCTATATTAATGCCAATATAAAATATTGTAAATCCTTTATCTCTCATTGGATCGCCTTGTTTATATAAACCTCCAACCATAGTTGATATATTTGGTTTTAAACCGCCTACACCTAATATTATAAGTATCAAACCTGAATAAAAAAATGAACTCCCTTCAAATGCAAGCAAAGTATGTCCGATAACAAGTAGCGAACCACCAATCAGCACCGTATTTTTTTGACCTAAAAATCTATCAGCAATAAAGCCACCCGGAATTGACATTACATAAACAAGCATAGTATACCAACCATATAATGATAATGCTTCCGTATTAGTCCAGCCAAGTCCGTTATCATTAGTTTGTGCAACAAGATATAGGACTAAAATAGCACGCATACCATAGTAACTAAATCTTTCCCACAATTCTGTAAAAAAGAGAATATATAATCCTTTTGGATGAGTTTTAAACATTTGAAACATTCCTTTTGTCTTTAAGTAAAAGAGGGAAGTTTAATCAATAATTAGGTAATACATTTTTTAAAATTGATTAAAGCACCATTTTGTTTTGAGTAATTGCTTTATAATATATATGATTATTTTTAATTATCATAGTCTAAAAATTATCATTGAATTAGAATAATATATTAGACTTATTTTATAAATAACCATAGTTTGTTTAAGAAAAATCGAATTGATATATTTGGCTTATGAAAAATAATAAACGAAAATCATTTTTAATTAAGAGTTTTATTTTAGTTGTTGCTTTAGCCGTTGTAATAATTATTTTAAATAAAGTTGCATTACCTTGGTTTGTTAGTTCACCAGAGGAAATTGTACCAAGTCTTGTTGGTAAAACTTTTGAGGATGCTGTTGCTGAATTAGATAGCATCAATTTACAAGCTGTTATATCAGATACAATTTATAATGAAAAATATAAAATTGGTACAGTTATTTTACAAAAACCGAACCCTGGTCAAGTTGTAAAAGATGGAAGAAGAGTATATCTCTTTGTTAGTGGTGGAAAACAGACGGTAAATGTTCCCAACTTAAAAGGGAAGTCAATAAGAGAAGCAAAATTTACATTAGAACGAGTTGGATTGAATATGGGTGAGATAAATGATTTACCATCTAATAATCCAAAAGATATGATCTATGATCAGCAATATGTTGAAGGAACCCCTTTGAAAAAAGGTGATTCAGTTAGTGTAACACTATCAATAGGTTCTCTTTCAAGCAGAGTTATTTTACCTGATTTTATCGGCAAATCTCTTTCTGAGGTTATTGAAATTTTAGCGGATAGTTCATTACGAGTTGGAACCGTTACTTATCGAGTATCTAATTCATTACTGCCAAATACAATTATTGATCAATTCCCGAGTCAAGGAAGTGTTGTAAGTGTTGGCTCACAAATTGATTTGTTTGTAACAAAAAATTCAGATAAGGAAGGAAATTAATTTGGCTTTACTTGCGCCTTCAATTTTATCATCAGATTTTTCAAACTTAGCTCAACAAATTAGATTAGTTGAAATGAGCGGAGCAGATTGGCTCCATTGTGATGTAATGGACGGACACTTTGTTCCAAATTTAACTTTCGGACCTATTATTATTAAAGCTGCAAAAAAGTCAACAAAACTTCCTTTAGATGTTCATCTAATGATTGAAAACCCTGATAAATATTTAGATGCATTTTATGAAGCCGGAAGTGATATTATTACAGTTCATCAGGAAACATGCACACATTTACATAGAACAATTTCAAAAATAAAAGAGCTTGGTGCTAAAGCTGGTGTATCTTTAAATCCTTCAACACCTCTTTCAACTATTGAAGATATAGTAGATGAGATTGATTTATTATTAATCATGTCTGTTAATCCTGGATTTGGAGGACAATCATTTATTAAAAATTCTCTAAATAAAATTGAAACCGCTGCTAAATTAAGAACTAAAAATAATGCTAATTATTTAATTGAAGTAGATGGTGGCATTAGTAAACAAACAGCAAAAGATGTTCTTAATGCTGGCTGTGATGTATTTGTTGCCGGTTCTTCGATATTTAAGTCAGATAATATTGCAGCTTCGGTTGTAGAACTAAAGAAAATTATTAGTACTAATTAAATTTAATGCTTACACAAAATTATAATTAATAATATTTTAATATTTGGGTGGCATTTGTCACCTTTTATATTTTAAAGGGAAGTTACATTGATCCTTCAAATAATAAATCTATCTCATAAAGAAGTTTTTAAAAAATACAGTATTTTGTATAATATTTATAGAGATGTTTATAGATATGGATTATTAGCAATGGAAATAAGATCTCTTCCAAAAAAACTTGCTAATACTACTCAGAAAATAATTCTTAGTAATGGAGAGATTTGCTATAAATATTCAAGATTGGATAGTGAGCAATTCAATATTTTATTCACAGGTTCTTTATCAGATTTATTTAATCTATCAAGGAAAATATTGACAAATGGTGATGAGGAATTGGGATACCAGTTACTTAATTGTATAAATAATTATGAAAAATATGATGATAAATCTTACAAGATAGGTGAGAAACTATTTAGTTTTAATAAAGCATATGTAATGGGTATTCTTAATGTAACAAAAGATTCGTTTTCTGATGGCGGTAAAAATTATAATAAAAATGATGCAATAAATTATGCTCTTAAAATGATTGAAAATGGAGCTGATGTTATTGATATAGGTGGAGAATCAACTCGTCCCGGAGCTGAGGGGATTTCAGTTAAAGAAGAAATTGAAAGGATAATTCCTGTTGTAAAAGGGGTCATTAATAAAAACCCTAATTCAATTATTTCAATTGATACAACGAAAAGTAAAGTTGCTGAACTTGCTTTACAAGAAGGGGCTAAAATTATAAATGATGTAAATGCATTTAAAAAAGATCCCGAATTAATTAAAGTAGTTAAAAAATATAATGCGTCTTATATTCTAATGCATATGAAAGGAACTCCAAAAAATATGCAAGACAACCCTACTTATAATGATGTTGTAAAAGAAATTTATGATTTTCTATTTAATAAAATTAAAGAGATTAAAAAATTAGGTATTAATAATATATTTATTGATCCGGGCATTGGGTTTGGAAAAAAAGTTGAAGATAATTTTCAATTATTAAAAAGGTTGGAAGATTTCAAATCACTTGGTCATCCTTTACTAGTCGGAGTTTCAAGAAAATCATTTATTGGCAAAACTTTAGACATAGATGTTGATAAACGGGATACTGCATCTGCAATTGTTGAAGCTTTGGCGATTAAGAATGGGACAAAAATAATAAGAACACACAATGTTGAAAACGGTGTTCAAATATGTAAATTGTTAAACAATTTAAATTAAATTAATAAATGTTTGAAATATTCAAAATTGGTTTCCTAACAATAACTTTTGCAGATGTAATAGATATAGCATTAGTTGCCCTCATTTTTTATAAAGTATATAATTTTCTAAAAGGAACTATTGCAGCTCAAATATTTTTGGGCTTGGTAATAGTTCTATTACTTTCATTAATTGCACAAGCACTTAATTTAAGAGAATTAAGTTGGCTTTTAAAACTGATTACTGATATTTGGGTTCTTGCATTTTTAATTTTATTTCAACCAGAGATAAGAAGACTTTTAGTTATTGTGGCCCATAATCCATTCTTTAAAATTTTTGTTAAATCAGAAAACACAGATACACCTACAATAGTTACTGAAGCAGCTTTTCAACTTTCACAGCATCAACACGGAGCATTGATAGTAATAATTAAATCAACAGGTATCCGTGGTTTTACTGAAACCGGTGAACAAATAAATGGAAAATTAAGTGTAGATTTATTAACAAATATTTTCTTCCCTAATTCTTCTTTACACGATGGAGCAGTTATAATTAAAGGAGAAATAATAGAAGCAGCCAGATGTACACTGCCATTGTCATTAACTACAATAATTAATGGGGAATCACTTGGAATGAGACATAGAGCCGGTTTAGGTATAACAGAACAGGCAGATGTTATAAGTGTTATTGTATCAGAAGAAACCGGGAGCATTTCAGTTGCAGAGAATGGAACATTAACTAAAGGATTATCAAAAGAAGCTCTAAAAAGTAAAATTCAAGATATTTTTCAGATGCCTGTAATTACCGGATGGAAAGGTTTAATACATCAATATAGAAAATTTAAAAGATAATTATTATAAACTATTTGAATTAAACGGGGAGGAGTAATATGAAATTAAGATATTTTTCACATTCTGCATTTGAAGTAACAACTAATAATGGTAAAGTAATATTAATAGACCCTTTTTTAGATGATAATCCTACTTCAACAGTAAAATCAATAGATGTAAAAGCAGATTATATCATTTTGACTCATGCTCACGGTGATCATATTGGAGATGCATTTAAAATTTCAAAAAGATGTAACTCAACTATAATATGTACTTATGAATTAGCAAATTATTGTAAGTCTAAAGGAGTTAGTGCTCATGATATGTCTATTGGTGGTGGACATAATTTCGAATTTGGAAGAGTAAAATTTACTATTGCATTTCATGGTTCGCAAACTCCAGAAGGAACTTATGGTGGTCAACCAGCTGGTGTTATTTTAACAATTGATAATGTTACTATTTATCATACTGGCGATACAGGATTGTTCTATGATATGAAATTAATTGGCGAGTTAAATAAAATAGATTATTTGCTGCTACCAATTGGAGATAATTATACAATGGGAATTAACGATGCAGTTAGAGCTGTGGAATTAGTAAATCCTAAAATTGCAATACCAATGCATTATAATACATTTCCTGTTATTAAAGCTGATCCAAATTTATTTAAAAAGGAAGTAGAACAATTAGGAAAAAATTGTAGAATTATGCAATTCGGTGAGTCAATTGAAGTTTAATTATAATTCTTTTTGTTTAATTTATAATTATTCATAAAATTAATTATAATATTGTATTTTTAATAACAGTTTGAAATAAATACCTTTTATGGGAAAAATAATAGCAATAGCAAATCAAAAAGGAGGAGTTGGAAAGACAACTACTGCGATAAATTTATCTTCATGTTTAGCTGCTGCAGAAAAAAAAGTTTTACTCATTGATATTGATCCACAGGCTAATTCTTCTTCCGGCGTCGGTGTGCATAACCATTCTCCTTCTATTTATGAGGTATTAATTGGGACAAGAGAAATAGAAGATGTTATAATTCAAACTTTTATGCCATTTTTAGATCTTCTTCCTTCAAATATAAATTTAGTTGGTGCGGAAATTGAAATGGTGGATATGGATGAAAGGGAAAATATTTTAAGAAAAATGATAGACAAGATAAAAAGCAATTATGATTTCATAATTATGGATTGTCCTCCTTCTTTGGGCCTGTTAACACTTAATGCTTTATCCACATCAAATTCTGTTTTAATACCTGTACAATGTGAATATTTTGCATTAGAGGGATTAGGGCAGTTATTAAATACAATAAATATTGTTAAACAACATTATAATAGAGAACTTTCTATCGAAGGAGTTCTTTTAACAATGTTTGATATAAGATTAAAACTTTCCAATCAAGTTGCGGATGAAGTAAAGAAATATTTTGGAGAGAAGGTATTTAAATCAACAATTTATAGAAATGTAAGAATATCTGAAGCCCCTAGTTTTGGCAAACCAGTAATTTTATATGATGCAGTTTCAACAGGTGCAAGAAATTATATGGCATTAGCTTCTGAAATATTAGAGAAAAATTCAAAAGTAAAAATAAATGAGTAAATCTAAAACAGGACTTGGTAGGGGACTTGATGCCCTTATAAATCCCAAAAACATTAATATGGATTGGGATAAAGCACCTGATTATTCAAAAGTTAAATTAGATGATGGAAAGGGTATAGATCAACTTTTAAAAATCCCTATTGAAAAAGTAAGTACTAATCCTTTCCAACCAAGGACTTCATTTAATCCTGAAGCATTAGAAGAATTAAAAAAATCCATCCTTCAAAATGGTTTGATACAACCAATTACTGTCAGAAGATTAAATGGAAATTATCAACTTATCTCTGGTGAAAGAAGATTAAAAGCTTGTTTAGGTGTTGGATATAAAGAAATACCGGCTTATATAATTAAAGTTGAGTCAGATGAAGCAATGCTTGCATTGGCTTTGATAGAAAACATTCAAAGAGAAAGTCTAAATGCAATTGAAACTGCTAAAGCTTACAAAAGATTAATGGATGAATGTCACCTCTCTCAAGATCAAATTGCAGATACAGTAGGAAAGAATAGAACAACTATTGCAAATTCAATTCGTTTACTAAAACTTCCTGAGGTAATTCAAAATAGTATTATTAAAGATGAAATATCTGCAGGCCATGCAAGGGCTATTATCAACTTACCAACAGAAAAATTACAGCTACTTGCACTAAAAAAGATACTAAACGAAGGACTATCTGTAAGAAAAGTTGAACAACTAGCTAAACAACTTTCTTCTGAGAATATAAATGTAACTAAAGGGAATGTTACTAAAATACATACTACATCATCTACAAATTTAAATGATATTGAAGACAGACTAAGGAAGATGTTTGGTACTAAAGTAATGTGCAAAAGAAAAAATGATGGTACAGGCCAATTTATTATTGAATTTTATTCAAATGAAGAATTTGAAAGAATTTTTGAATTATTTGAAATTATTAACCAAACATATAATTAGTTTTATCTTTATTCTATTGCTAATGCAAAATATTAATTTTGCTCAGCAAAAACCTTTATCTAAAACCGATAAAAAAGACGGTGATTCACTTTTTGTAATGACTAAATCACCTCTTGGTGCCGTTCTTCGTAGCGCTGTGTTACCTGGATGGGGACAATTATACAATGAATCTTATATTAAAGCCCCAATTGTTTGGGGAATACTTGGTGGATTAGCTGCAGCTTGGATTTACAACAATAATAGATATTCAGAAAATAAAGATCTTTTTGTACAAACAAATAATGAACGATTTAGAACTCTTAGAGTGTTTTACCAAGATCAACGAGATTTAGTATCAATTTATATTGGTCTCACTTATTTATTAAATTTAATAGATGCTTATGTTGATGCACAACTATTTGATTTTTCTGTTGATGAAAATCCTGAAACTAATCAAACACAATTATCTTTAAGAATTAAATTAAATTAATATGCTTAATACTATAAAATGTAAAAGTTGTGAAACAGAGAATGCTTTGTTTAGACTTAATTGTACAAAATGTAATAATTATTTAAGAGCTAAGATTTGGAATATAGACCTTTGGAATGATATTAGATTATTAATTGAATCCCCGACTAAAGGTTTTACAAATATTATTTGGAGTGAACATAAAAATTTTATTGTATTTATAATAATTATTACATCTATAAAATTAATGATAGATTCTTTTTTCCTTAAAATGACAATAGGTGATATTTCATTTTCATATCACGGATTTTTTATTTCTTATTTAGTTGTCCTTGCTGAATTTTCAGCTTTCTTATTTCTTTATGTTTTTTCTATAAAAACTATAAATAGATCATTAAAAGTAGAAACAAGATATAAGGATGTTTTATCAATTGTCACATATTCACTTTTCCCGAATGTATTTGCTCTTTTTTCTATATTTTTAGTTGAAATAATAATATTTGGAGGTTATTTATTTTCTATAAATCCTCCTCCGACAATTATAAAACCAGTACTTGCCTACACTCTAATTTCATTAGAAATTCTCCTATTCATCTGGTCTATTTTTATTTTAGCATTTGGATTCTATACTTTAACAAAGATAAAATTTTACTCAATAATTACATCAATTTTATTCTTTGTTTTATTATTGATTGTTCTACTTTTAACACCTTATAATATTTTATAATTAATTTTTTCTAACCTATAACTCATAAAATGAATACAACCGACATTTTTGACAAAGAAAAAAAATATTTCTTACAAACATATAAAAGGATTCCTATCGAGATAGTAAGTGGCTCTGGAGTTTATCTTAGTGCGAAGAATGGTGACAAATATTTAGATTTTATGTCGGGCTTAGGTGTTAATGCTCTGGGTTATTCTCATCCTAGAATAATTGAAGCAGTTACAAAACAAATTAAAAAAATATCCCATCTTTCAAACTATTTTATTACTGATATTCAAACTGAATTTGCAGATAAATTATTACGATTTTCTAAAATGGATAAATTATTTTTGACAAATAGCGGAACTGAAGCGATTGAAGGTGTAATTAAATTAATAAGAATGAAATTTGGACAGGATAAGAAAATTTACAGCCTTACAAACTCATTTCATGGCAGAACTTATGGTAGTTTAACTTTAACTGAAAGAAAAAACCATCGCCTTGGATTTGAACCTCTTTTAAAGAATATTGATTATATAAAATTCAACAATATTGAAGATCTAAAGGATAAAGTGAATGAAAATACCGCTGCTATTTTTGTAGAGTTTATTCAAGGTGAGGGTGGAATACAACCTATTAGTAATGATTTTGCAAATGAAATAACAAACTTAAAAAAGGAGTATGACTTTTCACTAGTTGCTGATGAAATACAATCAGGAATTGGCAGGACTGGCAAAAATTTTACTTATCAACACTATAATGTAAATCCAGATATTATAGTATCGGCTAAAGCAATTGGGGGAGGATTGCCTCTTGGTGCCTTTATGATTAAAAATAAATTAAATGATATATTGGATTATGGCAAACACGGAACAACTTTTGGAGGAAATCCCGTTTGTTGTGCTGCAGGAATTGCTGTGCTAGATTATTTAAGTGAAAATAATTTGATATCTAAAGTTGATAATTTAAGTATTTATTTTTTTGAAAAGCTAAACAATTTAAAGGAAAAATATCCAAATATTATTAAAGATATTCGTGGTAAAGGATTTATGATTGGGATTGAAGTAAATAACTTTGCTAATGAAATTGTAAATAAGTTTAGAGATAAAAAAATAATTGTCAATTTAACAGCGACTAATGTACTCCGCCTCCTTCCTCCATTGATTATGGAGCAGAAACATTTAGACATATTCCTTGATATATTTGATAATATATTAATTGAGTTATCCTAATTAGTATTGAATAATATACCTATTAATTACATTTGATTTTTTAGCTAATTATCTATAAATATTGGTATAGAAGATATTAACTAATGGCTACTCTACCATTAAATATAGATTCACTTCAAATACTCATTTTTACAATCTAAAAAATATTAAGATATGTTTTATCTTATAATAAGTGAGCAGTTTTCAAAGTAACCAATAATTTACTTAAGAAAGTTTTATACCAATAATTTATATCAACATCTTATATTATATCTGCTTTGTTTTCAATTTATTATAGAGTTACTTACATTTACTAAACAATTTCTATCTGAATATATTTTATGAAAATAAAAGAAAAAGAATTTGAAGATCTACTTGATGAACTTAAAGAATTAGCTAATCAATTAGGAGCTAAAGTTAGATTTGAAAAGGGTGATTTTAAAGGTGGTTACTGTCTTTTAAAAGAAAGTAAAATTATTGTTGTAAATAAAATGGCAAACCTTCAAAGAAAAGTGATGATACTTGCTGCAGCTTTAAAGGAATTAGGTATTGAAGAGATATATTTATCTCCTAAGATAAGAGAAGTAATTGATGAAATGGCAGAAAGTAAATGAAAATACTTGTTATAAATGGGCCTAACTTAAATCTTCTTGGCAAAAGAGAACAATCAATTTACGGTAAATTAAGTCTTAAGGATATTGAAAAAAAACTTAAGGCTGAATTTAAAGATTCTACTTTTGAATTTTTTCAAAGTAATCACGAAGGTGAAATAATTGATAAAATTCAAAATGCAGAAGATAAATTTAATGCAATTGTTATAAATCCTGGTGGATTTGCTCATTCATCTGTTGCCATTAGAGATGCCTTGGTTGAAATCAAATTAATAAAAATTGAAGTTCACCTTTCTAATCTTGCTAAAAGAGAAAATTTCAGACAGAACCTTATAACAGCATCTGCATGTTATGGTTATATTTCCGGATTTAAAGAAGAAAGTTATTCAGCTGCAGTACACTTAATTGAAAAATATCTTAAAGTTAAAGGAATAAATTGAATGATAAAAGCAGTAATTTTTGATTTAGATAATACACTTGTTGATTTTATGAATATGAAACGCAGAGCAATTGAAGGTGCAATCCCAGCAATGTGTGATGCCGGATTAAATTTAACACCAGAAGAAGCAAGTAAAATTATTGATGAGATTTATAGTGAAAAGGGGATGGAATATCAAAAAGTATTTGACCTTTTCTTACAAAGGGTGCTTAAAAAAATTGATTATAAAATTTTGTCTGCGGGAATAGTGGCATATAGAAGAGCTAGAGAAGCAGCTTTAATTCCATATCCTCATGTTTATTCTACATTAAATAAACTACTAAAAATGGGAATAAAAATGGGTATTTTATCTGATGCACCAACCAAGGAAGCATGGCTAAGATTAGCATACCTCAATTTTCATCATATTGTTGATGCTGTTGTTACATCAGAAGATACAGGCAAAATTAAACCTGCTCCGGAGCCTTTTATGGAAATATTAAATAGACTTGATGTAACTCCAAAAGAATCTTTAATGGTTGGGGATTGGGCTGAAAGAGACATTGTTGGAGCTAGAAATGTAGATATGAAAACTGCTTTTGCTAAATACGGTGACACATTTAATACACAAACACACAATGCCGATTACGAACTTGATGATATCAGTCAAATTATTAAAATAATTGAAGCTGAAAATTCTTAAAAGTATCTATCAATAAATATATATTAACAAGCAAGTTAACATATCCAATTAAATAAAATAGTTGTCTAAAAGATTTTTGTTGCTATTATTTAAGTAATTATTTATTTTACTAAAAATATTTTTGAGCTGATTTGAAAGAGTTATCAATAAAAAAATTATATTATTCTATTAGTGAAGTTTCCAGAATAACTGGGATCGAACAATATGTACTTCGTTATTGGGAAAGTGAATTCGAAAATCTTAAACCTCAAAAAAACAGAGCTGGAAACAGAATCTACACAAACAAAGATATTCAGTTAATAATAAAGATCACAACTCTATTAAGAGAGAAAAAATATACAATTGAAGGAGCTAGAAAGATACTTGAGGGTAAAAATAGTCAAGAAGATATAAAACACAAACCTGAATTATCTGATAGTTTTAACCCTGAGCATAATGAAAATAAACCTTTCAAAGATGAAGACTTTTCTCTAAAAAGCGATCTACTAGAACTAAAAAATATACTTCAAATACTTCTATCAAAACTTTAATCAAAAATTTTTTATATTTATAAGTAATATTTACGGAACGTGGCGCAGTCCGGTAGCGTACTTGAATGGGGTTCAAGGGGTCGCGGGTTCAAATCCCGCCGTTCCGACCAACTTAAACTTTTTTCAAAATCAGAGGCGATTGGTTGCTCGCTCGCCACGCCTTCGTGTACTACTTCAACATTTCGGTAACGGCAGTAAGACGATTTAAAGAAGTTTGATAATCCAAAGCTCCGTGACGATGTTCATAATTATAATGATAAAGAAAGCTATTAAGTTCATTGGTTAATGTATCTATTGTCTGTCCAAAGCTCAAATGAACAATGCATTCGTTTAATAGTATCCTCCAGAAGCGTTCTATTTTCCCGTTTGTTTGAGGATGATAAGGTCTTGTATAAATATGATCAATACCAACGATATTAAGCATCGTCTCAAAGAAGTGAGTCTTTTTAGCTTTCTGAGAAGTATAGGCTGTAAATTCAACTCCATTGTCTGTCATAACGCTTTCAGGCTCAAAACCGTGAGCCAGGAAGTATTGAACAGAGTGGAAGAATGCTTTTGTTACATTTGCTGCATTTATAGCTTTGATTAGTTCAACATAAGCAAGACGACTGTAATCATCAATGATACCGAACAGATAGTAATATTTTCTGTCTTGCATTATGGATTTAGCTAAATAATAAGTATCAGCGTGAAGTAATTCACCTGGATATCGTTTAACATAGCGCTTAATTTTTTCTTTACGAGCTTTATTCAATGGATAATGCTTAAAGGTTCTGTAGATTGTAGATACGGAAGGATGAGTCTTAAAATTGTTCTTTAGTAAATGGAAAATCTCAAACTCATTAGCACCAAGTCTGCGATGGATCTTCAGTATTATATGTTCCTCTTCTTTGGAAAGCAGTTTATACTTTCCAACTTTAGGCCCTCTTTTCTGAGGAAGTAAAGAAGAACGATCTTTGCCGGATTTCATCCATCGCTCGTAGTATTTATGTATATCTTTACGGTGAACATAATGAGCTTTACAGAGTTGGTCAACTGTCTTAAAATTAGTACTTTGACCAGCTTTGACTTTTTCATATTCTTGAAGTATTGTTATACATTTACTGGTTAACAAATTAGCTGTAGAAGTATTCATAGTAACACCAGAGTTTTATTATATAAAATATAACTCCTGTGTTACCGAAATACTGAAGAATTACATTCTAATAATTCTACAATTATGGAAACATTATCAAGCGATAAAGAGGATGCAATGATTACGATGTATCATCTAAATGGGAATGATTTAATGATGACTCATTACTGCTCAGTAGGTAATCATCCAAGAATGAAAGCTAATAAAACACCAGATGATATTAATGAACTTAATTTTAAATTTATTGATGCAACAAATTTAAATAATAATAATGACGGTCATATGATTAATCTTAGAATGAAATTCGTTGATGTTGATCATTTAAAAATGGATTGGACTTTTTCAAAGGATGGAAAAAATACTGTGCATTCCTTTATTTTTGAAAGAGTAAAATAATTTAGGAGTAAGAAAAGTGGATATAAAATATTTTTCAGAACAGCTTAATAAAAATTCCCTTACAATTGCTTGTTTAGTTGATGGTTTGTCCAATGAGGAAGCCAAATGGCGTTCTGAGCCTAAAAAATGGTCTATACTTGAAGTAGTAAATCATTTACACGATGAAGAACTAAATGACTTTCCATTAAGGTTAAAGTATATGCTCTATTATCCCGAAAAGACCTGGCCAAGTATTGATCCGGTATCTTGGGTTATGGAAAACAATTATAATGAAAGAGATATTTCTGAATCTATTAAAAATTTTCTATCCGAGAGAGAAAATTCTATTAAATGGTTAGATGAAATTGTTGATCCAGATTGGGAGATAGAATACAATGCCTCTTGGGGGAAAATAAAGGCAGGGGATATGTTTGCAGCTTGGATTTGTCACGATTTACTTCACATCAAACAAATAATTAACACTAAGCGATTATTCTATGAAAGTAAATTTGATAAATATAGCTCTGAATATGCAGGTAAGTGGTAATAATATTTTGTTTAATTTATTGAAAAGTTATGGTAAAAATAAAAATGTATAAAATATGTATTTCACTTATTCAAATTTTATTTTTCTTTACTATTAGTTCAATTGCCCAAGAAAGTATTGAACATCTAATGGTAAAGAAAATGCCTGGATTTGAACTAGTTGAAACACTAAGTAAAAAATCCGATTTCTCAACTTTTTCATTTAGGATTATTGAAAATAAAAAGACGACAACTATAGAAAAAAAAGGAAAATATTGGAAGCTTCATTATGAAAACAGAAATGATAAAGGGAAAATTGGTAAAAAAATTTCTAAAATTGATATAATGAATAATTACAGATTTGCCGCAAAAGAAATGGGGGGAGAAGTTTTTTATGCAGAAAGGGGTAAGATTACATTTACTCTTCCGTTAAACGGTAGCGGTAAACTCTGGGGCTATGTTACTGCTTTAGATGGAAATTATGATCTAATTATAATTGAGGAAGAAGGATTTGAAAAGCAATTGGTCTTTAGTGCAGATCAAATGAAGAGAACATTGGATTCTCTAGGGACAATTTCTATTTACGGAATCAATTTTGACACTGCCAAAGACAGATTAAAACCTGATGCAGAAAAAGTATTGGCGGAAATAGTAAAACTAATGTTAAATTATCCCAAACTTAAAATTGAAATTCAAGGACATACAGATAATGTAGGCTCTGCACAATATAACTTGGGACTATCAAATAAAAGAGCAAATACTGTTAGAGATTATCTCTTGTTATTCGGTGTTGAAAATGATAGAATAGTTTCAAATGGATACGGACTTACAAAACCTATTACTTCAAATGAAGCAGAAGAGGGTAGAGCACTTAACAGAAGAGTTGAATTAGTAAAAATTAACTAGGTGTTTAATATGAAATTTAAAACATCAGCAATTTTATTTTTAATAATTTGTTTAATTATTGTAATCCTATTATTGACAGAAACAATATCAAAATTTGTTGCAGGAATATTTTTTGCTCTTGCTCTTGTAATTATTGGAGTACTCTCAAAAGGATTCAAATAATAAATAATAATGAAATATTTGGATATAGAAAATTGGAAAAGAAAAGAACAGTTTTATTTCTTTAAAGGATATGACCTTCCTTTTTTTAATATTTGTGCTGATGTAAATGTTAAACCACTGTTAGAGTTTACTAAAGAGAAGTCACTTTCTTTTTTCATTGCCTCACTATTTTTATCAATAAAGGCTGCAAATGAAATAGAAGAATTCAGATTTAGACTAAAAGATGATAAAGTTATTGTATTCGATAAAATTAATTGCGGTTCTACAGTCTTAAATAAAGATGAAACTTTTAGTTTTAGTTATTTTAAATATTTTGATGAATTTTATCCATTCAATCAAAATGCTTTATTAGTTTTAGATCACAACAAAAATAACGACGGTAAACTTCATCCACATACAGGGCAAGATGATATGATTCATTATTCTGTAATTCCTTGGATAAATTTTACAAGTTTTAAACACGCCAGAAAATTGGATAAAAATGATTCAATCCCAAAAATAGTAATGGGTAAATTTCAAAAAGAAGGGGGAAAATTAAATATGCCGCTTTCTGTTGAGGTTCACCATGCTTTAGTTGATGGTATTCATGTGGGTAAATACTTTGAGCTTTTTCAAAATTATCTCCAAGAACCTCTAAATTATTTAAAATAAAAATTTTATTTTCTTTTTTAATTTGATATTAAAAATGCAACAATTAACTGTTATATT
>PFVA01000113.1 GCA_002790365.1 Ignavibacteriales bacterium CG_4_9_14_3_um_filter_30_11 | reverse complement strand
AATTAACAAGAGTCGCATTAACTGCAGGAATTTTTTTTCCAAATCCAATTAAGGTTGCTTCTTCTTTTCCTCCCATATTTACATAAATGTCTTTTAGAATATTTACATCTTTAGTGTGGTATCCACCAAAGGCACAACCGATGGAATCGTATATAAATTTTTTTGTTGTTTCAACAACTTTTTTTTGCAGGTCTTCAAATTTTAAATTGACAGAGAATTCAGCAATTTGATGTGATATTGATTTTTCCATATTAACCGTATTAGTCTTTAATTTTTTCTTTAATCCAATTATTTAATCCACCCAACACTATTAATTCTTGAGCGGCTTTTCCAACAGAATCAAAATAATATTGTTTGTTGTTAAATAAAGCTTTAGAATTTTCAAAATTGATTGATATTGTATTGTTTGTATTTTCTGTAAGAGATTTATTTTCATATTTAAATTTTAAATCTTTTACTAGTTTAGGAATATCAATCAGTAAAAATCCATTATTAAATGCATTTCGTTTGTAAGTTTCACTGAAAGAACCGGCTATAACTAATTTTATTCCTTTATATTTCAAAGCTGTTGCAGCTTGTTCTCTAGAACTTCCGGTTCCAAAATTAAATCCACCAACAATTATATCTCCATCTTTAGCAAGAGACTGAAAATTCTTATCATAATTTTCCATTACAACTTCTGCTTGTTGTTCTGGAGTCATTGCATCGTTATATGTGTATTTACCCGGATAAATACCGTCTGTATTTAAATTATCTTGGTGACAGAAAAGAACATTACCCTTAATTTCTTTTGGAAAATCTTTTATTATTTCTATTGTTTTTTTACTTTTTTCCAGTTTTGAATTAATTTTTACATCCTCAAAAGTTACAAGTGGGCAATATTCCCATGCATAATCAATATATCCGGCAATTGCAGATGCAGCAACTACAGCCGGTGAAGCTAAATAAGAATGTGCATTTGGTGAACCCATTCTACCTTTGTAATTTCTATTTGTTGCAGAAATTCCAACTTCGCCGTCTTTTAATAAACCCATTCCGAGTCCGATACAAGGTCCACAGCCAGGTGGTAAAGGTTTTGCACCAGCTTCAAGTAAAGCATTCCAATCACCTTTAAGTTCACTTTCTTTTTGTACTTGTGATGATGCAGCAGCTATATAGAATTCAACATCTTTAGCAATTTTTTTGCCTCTAATAATTTCTGCAGCCTGATGAATATCATCAACTCGGCTGTTAACACATGAAACTAAATATGCTTTGTCAATTTTTATTCTTTTGGATTTTAATTCGCACATCGTTTCTATTTTCTTTACTGTGTCTGGTCCTGAAACAGATGGAAGAACTGTGGATAGATCTAAATTGATTTCTATAGAATAAAATGCATCATTATCAGCTTCTAATATATTTTTCTTTAAATCATTTATAGTTGAATTATTGATCCTTTGATTTTCACCATATTGTTCTAGTCTTTTATAGTACCAATTAATTGTTACTTCATCAACAGGGAAAATCCCTGCTAATGCACCCCATTCAGTTGTCATATTTGCGATAGTTAATCTATCATCCACAGATAAATTTTTTATTCCATCTCCTTTGAATTCAACAACATAATTTAGGACTTCATCTTTATTAAAAATTCCACATAAAGTTATTATTACATCTTTACCGGAAACACCCTCATTCAATTTTCCAAATAAATTTACTTTTGCAATAGGAGGGACTTTCCACCAGGTTTTGCCAGTAGCCCAAATTGCTGCTGCATCTGTTCTTACAATTGGAGTACCCAAAGAACCCAGACCTCCATACATATTAGAATGACTATCAGAAGCAACAACCATTGTATTTGGAAAAGCAAAACCTTCTTCGCACATTATTTGATGTCCAATACCTCTGCCAGCCGGGTAAAAATGTGACCCCATAGTTTTAGCAAAATCTTCAATCTTTTTATATTTAGCTAAATTAGTTTCACTTTTATCCTGAACATTGTGGTCTAATGTAATTACTACTTGATCAGGATTAAATATTTTTTTTGCTCCAATGGAATTAAATTTTGGAATTATAGCACCGGTATTATCGTGAGTCATTACAAATGCAGGTTGAATGTAAATAAAATCTCCACTGTGAATTAAGCTACCATCATTTTCAACGACATATTTTTGTACTATTTTTTCAGTTAATGTTTGGTTCATATTTTTCCTTTAATCGCTAAACGCTAGATGTAAAACGCAAGATGTTTTATATTTCTTTTTTAAAATTACTAATCATTTTTGATAGCACTGCAAAAACTCGACTAGATAATTCTTTCAATTTTTTGATATTTTCAGATTTACAAATCTTTATGTCAATAGATATTTCTATCTGAGTATCAATTTCTACTAAAGATGAGCGAGTAATTTCTAAGAATCTACTTTTCTCAATTTTTGATTTTCTATATAATCCTTCCGATATATTTGAAGGTATTGATACCGAAGCTTTTCGTAATTGATTAGTTATTCCAAATAATTCTTCTTTAGGATATAAAGAAGTGATTGAATAAATTTCTTTAACCAGTTCAATACTTGTTTTCCAAACATCTAAATCTTTATGACTAAGTTTTAACATTTCTCGTTTTACTTCTTTCGTTTAACCTCTCACGCTTTAAAAGGTTCAAAACTAACAAAATCAGCGTGATGAACAATTATTGCTTCTACACTTCTTCTAGCCAGTTCACCTTCTTTGGCATGATAAGCAATAATATGTTGCACTTCAGGCGGGAGATCAAATCTGTCAGCAATAGAAACGCCGCTAAAAGGATGCCTTAAAAGTTTTCCTGCTTTACTTGTTGTCAATTTCCCTTTTACTTTATCGTATTCAATTAGTTTACCAACATCAATTAAAATTGCTCCGGCAATTAATAAATCCATATTTATGTTTATTTCTTCCCCAAAATTTTCTTTCATTCGTTTTGCAATATCAACAGATAATTGTACAGCAGTTCTTTTATGATTTATAAAAGAAATCTTACAGTCTTTAAGCAGTAGAGAAAATGGAATAGTTTCCAAATCATTAATAGATAAAACGCTTTTTTCAATTGCATATACCCAGCATTGTAAAACTTTTTCTTTTAGTTTTTGGTTTTTAATCCAATTAATTTCAGGCCAAATTTTTAATACTTTGTCTTTCATATTTTTTTGTCTTTTACTTTTTGCCATTTGCCTTATCACAAATACTTAATTATTTCATTGGTCATTTCTTGTGTTGAGCAAGCACCTTGTTCAAAAACTTTTTGCGAACCCCTCAACTTCATCATATCATAAGTTCTTACTTTTCCTTCCTGAACAACTTTTGCAATAGCATTTCTAATTGAAATTGCTTTCTTGGTTTCATTTAAATGATCAAGCATCATGCAAGCGCTCATAATCATAGCAATTGGATTTACTATTGAAGGGTTAAATGTTTCATATTTTGGAGCTGATCCATGTGTGGGTTCAAATATTGCAACATCTTTCCCAATATTTGCACTACAAGCAAAACCAAGTCCGCCAATAAGTCCTGCAAAACCATCACTTACAATATCGCCAAACATATTTTCAGAAACTATAACTCCGTAGTCTTCAGGATTTTTTGTAAGCCACATCATTTGTGCGTCAATATTTGTTTCCCAAAGATCAATGTTAGGAAAATCTTTTGATATTTTTTTTGCTTCTTCCATC
>PFVA01000258.1 GCA_002790365.1 Ignavibacteriales bacterium CG_4_9_14_3_um_filter_30_11 | reverse complement strand
TTTTAATTGCAGCCGTTACTCTTTCCCTGCTTTCTTTTACAGCGTTATCTGGAAGGCCAACTATTGTAAAGGTTGGAACTTGTGCTTGAAAGTGTGTTTCTACTTCTACTAAATAAGCATTTATACCGTATGTTGCACTTGAATATAATTTTGAGAACAAATTAATACCCGGTCATTTAATTTTCACATTTAGTGTTTAAATTACAAAAAGAAAAACTATTTGAAAATTATTTTAGTATTAAACCCAAAAAATTCATTGGAAATAAATTTTTTGCCGAACCCCTGGCAATTTGTAAGAAAAACATATTACTCAAATAACGAATTCCAAGATTTTTATATAACTAAGTATATGATCTTTATTTACTTACAAATTGTCTGCCCAGATGGCAGATTTTCCAATGGAAAATCTGGGTTAAAAAATGATATTGGTTGGGTGAGATAAAATGATTTTAACATCATTTTGATTTTCGTTTTACTTCTCCCGTCTAACGAATTTATTTATACACTCTTAGAAACTCAATTCTGTCTTTAAGCTGATCAACAGGTGTAAGCAGTTTAATTATTATTTCCATCAGTTAAAATTATATTTCCCTCCAAGCCAGAATCCAACTCTTTCTTTAGCAGCATCTACATTTATATAGCCTAAAGCCTCACCCATAATCGAGAATTCATTTAGAATTTTGTAGCTAAGTTGTAATCCCAAATATGGTTGAAAAAAGCCCTCTGCAGGAATTGGTTCGTTTATATAGGAAATTATGGTTCCATTTCTAATGTTGTAATCAAGCCCGGTTACCAAAGATAAATTTATAGGATTTGAGGAATATTTAAATATGTTAGGAGTAGTAATTAAGCGAAGCCCGAACGAATAATTTGAATAAGATATAGTTTCGTTATGAGATATGGGTAACGGTTCGTCAATACCATCATCCCAATAAGAAAAATTAACACCCCATTGAATATATGATGATATAAATTTCCCACCTATTTCAAGTTCTGGGTTGAAAGCATATATATTATAATTATTCCACAAAACATTTTGAAAATTACGAACCGCACCAACCTTAAATGTAAGACTTGAAATTGTTATCTGAGCAAAACTATTGGACCCGAAAACTAACAAAGTAAGAAAATATAAAATTACATTCTTCATATTTACTCTCCAATTTATTATTAAAATTTTTGTATAATTCATTAGCAAAAGATGTTTAGAATAAAAAGGTTAAGTAAAGTAATTTTAATTCATTCGTTGCCTATTTAATTGCAGTACTTAACCTAAAAAAACATTTATTCAATTAAAATTCAAATTATTTAAGCAATATCATTTGTTTTACATCTAAATTTGATCCAGTTTTAATTATATAATAATATATACCGCTAGGAAGTTCTGAGGCATTGAATTCAACTTTATGAATACCAGGTGAATATATTCTATTAACAATTTCTTTTATTAATTGCCCCAATGGATTAAAAATTGTAATAACTACATGCTCAGATTTAGGGATAGCAAAACTTATAACTGTACTCGGATTAAACGGATTTGGATAATTAGGATACACCACAAAATCAGTCGGTAAATTAGACTTGTTATTTTTATCAACAATTTTGGGAAGTGATCCGACAATAACATTTTGAGTAACAGCTGTTTGTTGATCATCATTATCAGTAATAACACATTTTAATATAAAATCTTTTGTATCATATCTCGATAACTGATTTGATGTTTGACCTACAGGATTCCAATAGCCACATGGAGCAGCAGGTACTCCAGCACCACAAGGTATATAATATGACCATGCATAGGAATATGGAGGAACTCCGCCTTGTGTTGTAACTGTCCAAGTTCCTATTTGATATGCATTTAGAATTGATGGACCCGAGATGCTAGCAGTTAATACTTCAGGAACAATATTATGGTTGTTAAATGCAGCAGCAATTGCCGATGTATTAGCATTCCCATATAATAAATCATCAGCAAGATATATGTTTTCTAAAAAATCTGCAAAGTTATATGCTCTTGGAGAAATTCCCAATGCATTAAACACAAGTTTTTCAACTATTGATTTACCAACTACTCCTCTTAAGTCCCAACAAGCTCCTCCTATCACTTTTCCATTTACATATATATTTTCATTAGGATTATAGATAAGAGTATTATTTAAATTCCTAGAAAGACCTACTGATTCACCTAAGATTGGATCATTATTTAAGTTACATGCAAAAAAATCAGCCAATCCCTCATCCATTGCTGCAGCTTGTGGATTCGAACTACCATCTCGTATAAAACCTCCATAAATACTTGAAATCACATTGTGAGTATATTCATGATAAATAACATCAGAAGATCTTGCCCACTTTTGACCATTTTGACTCCCGAATAAAATAGTACTACCGTCTGCCTGTGCATTTACATCACCTCGATCTGGATCGTAAATTACAACCATAGAATAATCCATCCAATTAAAGCTAAATGTATTCTTATAATAATCATGAGCAAAATTAACATGATAATACATATTTGTTCCTTCGACCCCATCCCATGTTTTATTTATTGGGGTATATGGATTAGAAGGAGTTACAGCAGTAGTAAGCCCAGAGGTTACCCATTGCACAAAACCATGTAATGGATCTAATATATCTAAAGCTTTATCTCTTATATCTACATAACTATTTTTTAGTTCAACATGCACATAATAGTATCCATAGGCTACTGAGTTTGGATAATAAAAGTATCCTGAGGAATTCGGATATATATCTCCAACCTTTACACCAATTCCATCATATATAGTTATCTTCATATCACTAATATTAAGAACTTGTTGAGTATCATAATAATGTTGAGGAAAGTATTTGTATTTTAGATACCCTCCAATCCAACCGGATTGCATTACCTGATTAATACTTTTAATGATTTTTCCATTATTAGCATCTATAAAATATGTTATACTGTCATAATTTACACTGTCCTTTATCTCAACTTTCCATGTTAAATAATATTCTATAATTTCTTTGGATTCATCTGGATAAATCAATAAACCAGTCTTTACCGTACTTCTTTCAATTGATGATTTCATATCTTTAAGAGCAGTTTCTTCAGCAAATTTTGAAGAAATACCAGGATTTGTTGAGATTTTAATTTTCGGATAAATATCTGCCCCCAAAGACAATAGATTGCCCTTGTTATCAATGGTATAACCCACTTCAGACTGCCAAACAGGAATGTCGTTGTAATATTGTTGTAATGTAACTGAGAGAAAAAGCTCATTAGTCTCAACTGATTTCAATTTTAGATATTTAGGTTTTACCTTTATTAAATCTGAGAAATCTTCCATGATTTTATCGGTTAGTTTTGCTTTCAGTTTTTTATCCATGTTTATGTGAAATCCAAAGTCTTTGTAGTTTTTAGTAAAATTGTAAATCCTGTGAGGTGAACCTGTTTTTATGTTTTCTTTTACTGTGATCTGTTTTCCATAAAAATTGAAGTTCTTAATCTTATAGTTTTGAGCATTTGTAAAGACCGTAAAAATAAAGATTAATAATACGAGCCAACGAAACTTTCTTAATATTGTTATTGTCATTATAGTCCCCAAAGATTTTGAAAATTAAAAATATGCCTTTTTGTTTTTTTCTTTTAAATTAATTTTAATCAATCACCTGTTACATTTTTTGTAAAAATATTAAAATATTATTAATATCAAAGTTTGAAACTACAAATAAAAAAGCGGTTCCTCATTGGGATAAGATATTGTTGATTTATTTGTTTACTATTTCTACTAAATTTAACACTTGTTGGAAGTGAAGTGTTGTTTGTAAATAGTTTAATAGATGAAACTCTGTCAACTGTCAACATTTTTGATGAAAGTAAGCTTGAGTCTATAGAACTGCTAAAAGAAGAGAGAAAATAAGTAAAGAGAAATATTTTTGAATTTGTGAGTGTAATGATAACCCCATCATTATTAGTATTTGAAAAATATGGAAAGAAGTATAATAATGCAAATCTAATTTGTGTTTATTTTCTTTTAAAAAACCAATGGAGTGATTGAGGTTGAAATTGTTTCGTTAGCAAAAACACACAATTGAATTAGTGGTTTAATAATAATTGTTTCGTCTATGACCTTTGCCGTTTTATGTCTTCCGTCTTACGAATTTATTTATACCTTCTCAAAAACTCTATTCTATCTTTCAACTGATCAACT